>JACQVH010000158.1 GCA_016209895.1 Candidatus Hydrogenedentota bacterium
GGACCGAAACATCGGGATTGATTTGCCGCTTCATGGATTCCGGAATCTCGTATCCGTACCAATTGAAGTACTTGGCGGTATACGGGCAGGCCGCCATACAAAACCGGCATCCAATACACCGATAATAGATTTGCGCCACCAGTCCTTCGGGATTTACGTAGGTGGCATGCACCGGACATACCTTGGTGCATGGGGCGTGCTCGCAGTGGAAGCAAGGTCTCGGAATAAATCGGGTTCGGACCTCGTCGCCGGTCCCATGCGTTTCCGCAATAATCTCCATCCAACTGATATCGCGGCCCCGAGCGGAGTCCTCCGCGCCCACGAACGGAATGTTGTTCTCGGCCTTGCAAGCGATGACGCAGGCCTGGCACCCCGTGCAGCGGTCCAAATCTATCACCATTCCCCAACGAGCCATCGTCAACTCTGCCTCAAGCCTTTGTTATTCGAATGCGGGTTCTTTTGCGGATGCCGAAACCTTCTTCCGGATCATTCGTGTTTGCCACCAAATCGCTCGGGTCCACCCCTCGGCCTCGGGCCCATCGCCCGCTCGCCGTATGCCCTTGGCCCACCGGAATCGAGACCACTTCCGGCCGCGTGCCCGCGAAAAGACGCGCCCGAACCTGTACCCGACGCTTCGGAGATTCGACCCAGACCCACTCGCCATCGCGGATATGCAACGCCTCTGCGGTCATAGGATGGACCTCGACCCAACTTTTCCAACCTTCTTTGGGGTTCGGCGCTAAACTTTCCTGTAACCAAGGCAGGTTCGCGCCGCTCCCAGTGCCAATGGTCAGTAATTCATAGGTCTCAAGGAGCAATGGAAAATCGGGATTGGCGTCGTCTTCTCGCGACAGCAAGAGTTTGGCGAAGAAAAGTTCATCCGCCCCCGCGCGCAAACCTAATGCGGCCAGGATTCTCCGACGTTCTTCGTCAACGACTCGTTCACCCGGCGCCCCGGATAACGCCGCTTCGTGCAGTCGCGCTTCGAGCGTTTGAGAATAAAACTCAAACTTGCCGGATGGGGTCGAGTACCTGCGCCGCACGCTCTCCAGGGGCTCGACCGGGTCCCACCACGCACCGCTCGTTTTTAGTGCCTCCCAGAATCGCTCAAAATCATCAAACTCCGGGGCGCGGTACCCTTGCCGCTGAAGGATTTTGCGGAACAACTCATCGCCCGCCGTCGAAACTACATAGCCATGGTCAGTCTTATATAACCCTTCGGCCGCCTGCCGTAAGAGGTCTGGATAAGAATCCCAAGGGAATGCCTCGGCGAGCGGGGGGCCCGCAGCTCTGGCCAAGCTGAGAATCACGTCGCCGACGTGACGTGTGTCGTAGAGTGGTTTGGTGGCGGGTTGACCCAGGCTGAACAGACTAAAGCCCGGCAGGTGCGTAACCACATCGTCTTGCCAGCCTTCCAGAAAATGGTTTTCGGGAAGAATGAGATCGGCGAAGGCACAGGTCTCGTCGGCGACCGTGGAAAAGCTTACGATGAACGGAATTTTCTCCACGGCTTTCCGGAATTGTTCTTTATCTGGCCGCCCGTACAGCGGATTGGCGCGATGCAGGATTAAGAACTCCACCGGGGAAGATTCCGAACGCAGTATTGTTTCCGGCAGTTGTCGGGGCACGTCCGAATCCAGGAAATGTTCGGCCATACCCGCCATGTCCAATCGTCTCCGAGTTAACCCCTGTTCGGATATTTGATCCGGCGCCACATCCGGCCAGGGCGTAAGCGGTGGGGGCTCCATTCCGGGCAAGACACCTCCCACGACCCCAATGCTGCCGACCAGCGCGTTCAGACTATGGATCGCCATCCGAGTGAAGAGGTCATGGCCTTCGAGCAGGGAGCGATTGTCGCCTAAGGCAATAGCCGGTCGGACGGTAGCGAATCTCCGGGCTACCGTCGCGATGGTCTCGGGGCGAACTCCCGTGACTTCCGAGACGCGCAACGGCGTGTATTCCTCGAGGGCCAGTCGCCTGAATCCAGGGTGCAGTTGATTGTCCGGTCCTTGCCAATCGTCGAAACCGAACGTGTTATCTTGGACAAACGCTTCGTCGTGGATTTGCTCGCGTAAGATGAAGTGGGCCACGCCCATCGCGAAAACGCCTTCGGTGCCCGGCTTTATCGAAATCCACAGATCGGCTTTGGCGGCGGTTTGCGAAAGCCGCGGGGACACATGAAAGACTTCCGCCCGCCGACCCCGGCGCCCCTGGCGCATCTGACCGTAGGCCTGCAACTGAAATACCGGTGAGTTCCAAGACTCGAGCCAATCACACCCGAACGAAAGCACCAAGGCGGTCTCGGGCAGGTCGAAGCCGAGTGGTCGCGTCTCACCGTGCATCAACATTGCAACCTGGCTCGGCAGTTCGGGCTTGAGGGTTCGCAAACGAAGGTAGTTGGGCGTCCCGTACACACGGGCGAATCGGGCCCAAAGACGGTCAATCATGCCCCGATATTCTCCCCCAAGGATAACCAACCCCTCCGGAGTTCCTCGCGCGCGCAATTGGGACAGGTTGTTCGCCATCATTTGCACGGCCTCGTCCCACGAAATCTGCTCCCACTGTCCCGCGCCTTTCGAACCGACACGGCGGAGTGGAGCGATCAGCCGGTCCGGACTGTAGAGCGACTGGAGGCCGGCCAAACCTCGCGGACAGAGTGCCCCACGATTGATTGGGTGGAGCGGGTTCCCCTCGACCGTTACGGGGATGCCACCCACCACGCGCACCTTCAGGCCGCAGCCCCCTGGACACAATTGGCAAATGGACGGGACGCGTTCTTCCGTGCGATCGGCCCAAGTCGCAATGTCGTCCGTGGCCGAAGTCCCATGATCGGGAACGAAACGAGATAGTCCCGCGCCGGCCGCCGTCGCTCCCACAATGCTCAGAAACTGTCTACGGCTAAACTTCATGGCGCCTGTCCGGGTTCCAATTCCTTGTCCTCATACGAGTCACAATGGCGCTTTCCATGGCGTTAACGATGACATCCGTTGCAGTCCACACTGACATTTTGTTTTTCATGACAACTCGTGCATAACGCCATCGAGATGGTCTTGAGCGGCGCCTCCGGCGGCGTCGTTGACTGACCAATGGGTCCATGACACTCGCTGCAATCAAGCTTGGCCACGGTGACATGGCGGCGGTGGGAGTAGTAGACATGGTCAGGGATGTCGTAAAGCCTGCGCCAGGGGATGCTTTTCCCGGATTTGAGGTATTCCAACAACGTGGCTTCCGCCGCGCTTTCCGTTAGCGGGCTCTCATGGCACGCGGCACAGATTTCCCGCTCCGGGCAACCTGCGAACTCCTGCTCTTTCACGTACCGGTGACACACGTCGCATTCGAGTTCGGCGGTTTTCGTGTGGGCCAAGTGATTGAATGCAATGGGTTGGGATATCCCCGTGGATGCCCGGCCCACAGCTCCCTTCAAAAGCACCGCAAAGGAGGCAACCATAAGCAATACCAGCAACAGCTTCAGTAATTTCCAGAACAACCTTCGCGCCTTTCGTGCGTATTCATCAGCGTTACGCTTTCCGGTAATGTCCAACTAGACTGACTTGCATCCCCCATTATCCGGTCTCTCTGTAGACTCCGACCGTCGGTAGTAATTGTGACGTAGTGTGCAAGACTTTCCATCAGGGTATAACGGGGTTTTTGCAGGACATGTCTAGGGAGAAAGTACGAACACCAAGGGGGTTAATCCGATGCGAAGGGCCAAGTTATGGACCGGGGCAACGGATTGTCAGCTCCTTGGCATTGAAATCATGGTGCCCACCCTCGTTGAGGGCTGGTGTTCGTAACGGAAGCGGGATGGCGGTTCTTTTCGCCCAATTCTTTACGTAAAGTGCGTAACCCTGATTCCTTCATCCTCGTATTTTCCACAGGTTCAGACTCAGAAAAACTCGTATTTTCCCCGAATGGCGAATGACCCGTAAAAGACTACTGTATAATCGAGGGAGGGTAATTGTGGAATGGGGCGTCCAGCCAAGAACTCCTGCGGCGTAAGTCAGAATGAGGAATATGGGGAGTAGATCAATGATGAAGCGTAAAATAAGGTTGAGCACACTCGCACTGGCGCTGTCGGTTATAGCTGCATTCTCGTCGGGCGTGTCCAGCTGTCTCCTGACTGTTTCACCCGCGTCCGTGGACTTGTTGGTGGGACAAACTATCACGTTCACGGCTTCGAGTTTTCCCGCCCAAACCGTGGCCTGGAGCTCGTCCGACCCGGCGGTCGCGACCGTTGACGCACAGGGTTTGGTTACGGCGGTAGCGCCGGGTATTGCGACGATTACGGCCACCGGCAATTCAGATGGAACCCAGGATTCCGCCTCGGTTCGAGTTGAAGCCGCTGCCGCAGACGGTGGTGACGGCACGGTTCCGGCGTTGGCGCCCGGGTTAACCGTCGAGGTAGTAAGTGTGACGATTCCTGCGGACGGAAGGCCGGAAGTGGTCTTTAAGGCGAAAGACAACAACGGAAACCTTCTCAGTAAGCAGGAACTGACGGACGCGCGGTTCATTCTGGACTATCTTGATCCGACGCCTCCGGCGGGGACTCCGGCGCGGTTCATAAGTTATACGACACGCATTTCTGACGGAGCCACGCAAGCCTATTTCGATACGGCGCGGCTGAACGGCGTGACGGAGAATTCCGACGGTACCATGACCTACAAGTTCGCTCAGAATATCCTGACCAAGGCTGTAATCAATTCCGCCACCCATCAACTTGGCGGACAGTTCCGCCGGCTGTATGCCGTGGATGGAAAGGCCTACGTTTACAATCTCATTCATCGCTTCCGTCCAGACGGGCAAGCGGTTACGCAGACCCGCGAGATCGTCAACATCGATACCTGCAACAATTGCCACACGCGACTGGCGATGCACGGCAATATTCGGCGCCAAGTTCAATTGTGCATACTCTGCCACAATGCGCAGACGACCGATGGCGTCACCGGCAATTCGGTTAACTTCCCGACCATGGTCCACAAAATCCACATGGGCGCGAACCTCCCGAGTGTGTTAGCCGGTGTGCCCTATCAGATCGAGGATGAGGATTTCTCAGAGATCGAGTTCCCGCAACCCGTGCAGCGGTGCGTGGTATGTCACACGAACGCGCCGCAGGCGGATGTGTACAAGACCAACCCGACACTGGAAGGTTGCGCGGCGTGTCACGACCGGACCTGGTACGGCAATCCCGATGATGTTCCGGAGGGATATGAGCCGCACCTGGGCGGGCAGCAAGTGGATAATAGCCTGTGTGCATTGTGCCACGTGGCCAACGCCCCGGGCGTGGCCCCGATTGTGGACGCACACGTGGTTCCGACCGAAAGTGCGGCGGCCCCGGGACTGGCCCTCGACATCACCGATGTCAGCATCGTCGAGGTCGCCGAGGCGAGTAAGTTGCAGATCATACTTACGGCGGTAGACAAGAACGGCGCGCCGTATACCGATATAACCGCCGTGGACTACGTCGCCGCCAACTATGGGTGGCCGGCCTCCGATTATCAAGCCAACGTTCGGGAGATTGTCAACCGGAATCCCAGCACGGGTCCCCAGGGGACCCTCGTGAATAACGGCGACGGCTCCTACGTGTACACGTTTGCAGCGAATTTGCCCCAGGATTCCACCGACACGTTTGCCGTGGGATTGGAAGGCTATAAGTCATTCACCTTCCGAGGCGAGACCATTCGGCAAGGCACGGCTACTAACGGTTTGATGTACTTCACGCTGGATGGGAGCGAACCCCAGCCTCGGCGAACGATCGTAGATTATGCGAAGTGTAACAAGTGCCACGGCGATCTGCGAATGCATGGCGGGTCGCGCGTCGGTGTAGAATACTGCGTGATTTGCCACCGTCCGAATAACACGGACATTGCCCAGCGGCCCGCAGACCAGTTGCCGCCCGAATCCATCCACTACAAGCGGCTGATCCACAAGATTCATACGGGCCATGAGTTGGAGAATCCCTTCACGGTGTATGGGTTTGGGGGCAGTGCCCATGATTTCACCGAGATTCACTTCCCTGGAGACCGGAGAAAGTGCGAGATTTGCCACGTACCCGGCTCTTACGGCGTGCCCTTGCCGGATGAAGCGCTACCCACGGTCATCACGCAGGACGACGGCGCGACGCTAGTGGCCGAAATTCTGCCCACGCGGGCGGCCTGCATAACCTGCCATGACGGCACACTACCGGATGTTCACGCAGTAGTGATGAGCGATACCGAGAACGACCTTGAATCCTGCGCGGTTTGCCATGGAAGTTCCGCCGAGTTCTCCGTTGCCAACGCCCACCAAATCGAGCCATAGTCAAACGTGACGCTCGGTTAAACTCAGGAGAGGGAGGTTCGCCTCCCTCTCACTTTTTTATTTCATTCTCGTCCCGGCCTCTCCATTTCCAACCGGCGCAAGACAGTCTGGCCTCTTTATGTTGATTCTTGCGGATTCTGATACGGTGAATATTGGGGATTTGATGGTGGGCGATACTGGACTTGAACCAGTGACCCCTTGCTTGTCGAGCAAGTGCTCTACCAGCTGAGCTAAGCGCCCGCGAGGCGACGGATTTAGCCGCACGCAGGCGCGGGGTGTCAAGCGCGGCGCGGTCGCCGACGTGAACCTCGCCGCGAGCGTTGCGGCGGTCAGCCGCCTCAGCGGCTCGGGCGGTCGAGGCC
>JACQVH010000161.1 GCA_016209895.1 Candidatus Hydrogenedentota bacterium
TCTTCGCTGCGCTCAGAATGACAGACGGGTTGAGTTCAGAATGACAGGACTGGAGTCGCGTGCGGGATGCGGAATGACTGAAAAGGTGAAAGGAGAAAAACGATGGTGTCGTCTTGGGTTCGTCATGGTTTGGCTTTGTTTGGGGTGGTCGCACTTCTGGCGGGGTGGGGAGCAACCGTAGACGCCGCGGAGCAAGCGGCGAAAGTCGTTGACTTGTCTGCCGCGACTATTGTGGTTCCGAAGGACGCGCCCGTGGTTGGCAAGGCGGCGGTGATGCTTCAGGAGGAAATTCAGAAACGCACGGGACTGCGCCTGGAGGTGCGCACCGGCGCCGTGACTGGGACCGCTATCGTACTGGCCACCGCCGACGTCTCGGCGCCGACGAAGGCCGCCGTTCCGGAAAAACCGGAAGGATATGCCATCGCCGTGGAGTCGGGCGGCACGCCGACGGTGTACGCGATCGGTCATGACGACCGGGGTGTGTTATTTGCGGCCGGACGGCTCTTACGGCTGATGGCGATGCGTAAGAATGAGCTTACGCTGGACGCTTCCGCGCAGATTTCGACGGCGCCGGAGTACCCGATACGCGCGCATCAGATCGGTTACCGCGACACGGCGAACAGCTATGACGCGTGGGGCGTCGGCGAATATGAGCAGTATCTCCGCGATCTGGTCGTATTCGGCACGAATGGGATTGAACTCATTCCGAGCCTGGACCCGAAGGAAGTGGACGGTCCGATTATGAAGGAACCCATCTGGGACATGACCATCAAGTTAGCCAAGATGATCGCGTCGTACGGATTGGACGTTTGGTACTGGATGGCCTCGGAAGGCTCGAACGCCACCGGCGAGGCGCGCGTGCAGGCCTTGGCGAAATGGGACGCGTTTTTCCAGGCAACGTCACCCGTGGACGCGGTCTTCATCCCAGGGGGCGATCCGGGCAATACGCCGCCGGATATCCTGATGCCGTGGCTCGAGGAGATGGCCGCGATCATGCGCAAGCATCATCCTAAGGCGCAACTCTGGCTTTCGAACCAGGGGTTCGAGGACGCCGAAAACGACTACCTGTTCAAGTATCTGGAAGAACGGCAGCCGGATTGGCTGACCGGCATGGTGTTCGGACCGTGGACGCACCTGACCCTCGAGCAAGAACGGGCGCGCACGCCGAAGAAGTATGGGATTCGGCGGTATCCGGATATCACGCACTGCGTTCGCTGCGAGTATCCGGTGCCGAATTGGGACCGCGCCTTCGCGTTCACGCTGGGTCGCGAGCCGTTCAACCCGCGGCCCCGCGCCGAGGCGCATATTCACAATCGGTACGCGCCGTTGAGCGTCGGGTTCGGCACGTACTCGGATGGAATTAACGACGACGTGAACAAAATGCTGTGGAGCGCGCTGGGCTGGGACTCGAAGGCCGGCGTCGAGAGTATTCTACGGGACTTTGGGCGATACTTCGTGGGAGAAGACGAAGGTCAGGCGGTGGCCGACGGGCTGTTCGCGCTCGAGAAGAACTGGGTCGGGCCGGTGCGCGACAACCAGGGAATCGAGAGCGCGTTCGCGCAATGGCAGGCGTTGGAGAAACAGGCGCCGAGCGCGGCGGAAAGCAATTGGAGGTTCCAATTGATGCTGCTGCGCGCCTATTACGACCTTTACGTGCAGCGGCGGTTGCGGCAAGACGAGGCGGCCGAGACCAAAGCCCTGTCCGCGCTACGGCGCGCCCGCGAGACCGGCGTTCCCGAAGCTATTCAGGCCGCGCGCGAACAACTGTCCCAGGAACTGGATGAGCCGACTCGGGTGCTTCGGCAGCACCTTGAAGAGTTGGGTGCGGCGTTAAATAAGAGCATCGGAATGCAGTTGGATGTAAAACGCTATAAAGCCAAGAATCCGGAGCGGGGCGCGGTATTGGAATTTCTCGATCGTCCCTTGAACGATAAGTCGTGGTTCGAGGCACAATTCAAGGAAATATTGGCGATGCCGGGAGGTCCGGCCCAAGTCAAACGGGTGGACGCGATCTTAGACTGGGAGAATCCGGGTCCGGGCGGATTCTACGATGACCTCGGGAACGCCACCAAAGAACCGCATCTGGTGCGGCAGAAGACGTGGGAGGAAGACCCCGGGTTCATCGAGTCGCCCCAGGACGAGTTCGCGTCGCAGGAAGGCGCGCGCCTGTCGTGGCAGGACGTGGCGAATACGCTGTACGGCACGCCGTTGCGGATGCATTACGACGGACTCGACGGGCAAGCCGCGTACAAACTCCGCGTTACTTACGCCGGAAGACATCACCCTACCATGCGGTTGTTGGCCAACGACAAGGTTGAGATTCACGGTCCGCTGCCGCAACCCTCGCCGATCAAACAGCTCGAATTCGATATTCCGCCGGAGGCAACCCGGGGCGGGACACTCGACCTCGAGTGGCATCGGCTCGAAGGTCGGGGCTGCCAAGTGGCCGAGGTGTGGCTGATGAAGAAATAAGACGAATACGGATGTGGGACAAAGGGAGTTGGTCGTGAGTTTACCGAAAGTCAAATTCGATTTGGAGATAAAGTTCGGCAGCGAATACGGACCGGAAGAAGAACGGGCCGTCCTTGAAGTCTTGCGTAAGAACGCGCCAACCAGCGGCGACGCCTGCCTCCGATTTGAGAAGGATTTCGCGGCGTATTGCGGCGTGACGCACGCCCGCGCCGTTTCGAACGGCACCGCCGCGCTGTTTCTCTCGCTGGTCGCCTTGGGAGTGAAACCCGGCGACCGTGTGATTACCACGCCGTTGACCTGGATTGCCACGGCCGCCGTCGGCGCGACACTGGGCGCGGACGTGGCCTTCGTGGACATTGACCCGGCGAGCTACAACCTCGACCCGAATCAACTCGAAGAGCAGCTCACACCCAACACCAAGGCCGTGATTCCCGTGCATCTCTACGGTCAGTGCTGCGATATGGACGCGATCCTTAAGCTGACCAAACAACACGGCTTCGCCGTGGTCGAAGACGCTTGCCACGCGGTCGGCGCCGAATTCCAGGGGCGGAAGTCCGGCAGCATGGGAATCACGGGCTGCTTCAGTTTCCACGAACAGAAAAACATTTCCACCCTGGGTGAAGGCGGCATGATCGTCACCAGCGACCCGGCGCTTTTCGAACGTATTGCGTTGTATCGCTCGCACTGCACGCGGGTCTACGGCAAGAGTACCAAATACTGCTCTCTCGACGAGACGAAACTTCCGATGGGCAAGCGGTTTTGGTGGCAGGACTTCGATGATACCGGCTACAACTTCCGTATGACCGATATCCAGGCCGCCGTGGGCATCGAGCAACTCAAGAAGCTGGACCGGTTCAACCAGCGCCGCATCGAGAATGCCGCCTATCTGACTAAAGGGCTGCGCGATATCCCCGGGCTGACGTTGCCGACCGTATTGCCTGGGCGCAAACACGTCTTTCATCTGTACCCGGTCCAGATCGATCCCATCGAGTACGGCATGACCAAAGAAGACTTCGTCTACGCGATGCTGCACGAGCGCGGTATTAAAGTCGGCACGCACTACATTCCGCTCCACTGGAGCACCGCGTTCCAGAGGCGCGGCTTCAAACGCGGCCAATTCCCGGTGACGGAGGCGGTGGCGGAGCGGCTGGTCACGCTGCCCATCAACCCCCGCCAGGCCCGCGAAGCCCTGGACTACTTGATTGACAGCATCCGGGTCTTATCGCGCGGGGGAGCGCGAAAAGCAACTCATATTCGTTAGTCTAAGACTGTCAAAAGGGAGGAACCGTCGTGCGAACCACATTACGACGTCGTTCTTTTCGCCGAAGGCGATACATAATCCAGGCCAGGGTTACATCGTACCCCGCAACCCGGCGGGGTGCGACGTAACCCTGGGTTCAGTTAGTCTGATGAAATACCCTGAAAGGGTTTCATAGTACCTGTGCATTCACCACGGCCAAGGAGCGTTACCCCCAGCGCGGAAGCGGGTGAGTACGGTCCTTCAGCGGCAACTCGACACGGCGGCCTTGGACGTATGAATCATATACCGCTTGAATCATCTCGAGGGAATCGCGGCCGTCCTGCAGGCTTACCTTGGGGCGGCGATCCTCGATAATCGAAGCGATCAAGTCATTGATGATCGGCAGATTACGTTCGGCCACGGGGTCCTTCATGCTCATGTCCGGCGCGCCGGGAAGCGGTTCCCATTGCACGCTCTTGCCGCCCGGCGCCCACGACGAATCGCGCAGCAGGCTGACCATCGGCGTCACATCCGCGCGAATCGTCATCACGCCCTTCGAACCGTAAATGTCCAATCCCCAGCGCCCGCCGTTGCCGTCCTTGCTCTTCGTCGTGCCGAAATACCCGACCACACCGCGGGGGAATCCGTACATGGCGTGGATACGGTCTCCGACCACGGGACCCAGCGGCTCGGTCGCTTCGTGCACGTCCTCTTTGCGCGCCGGGCGTCCTTCCGTAGTGATATCGGCCGTGCACCAGAGCGGGTCGCCGGCCAGGAACCGCATCATATCGAAAACGTGCGTGCCCAATACCAGCAGGTCCTCACCGCCGGCGCGGTTATCTTCTTTGCCTCGGCCGCGCATTTCCAGCACGTCGCCGAGAATGGTCTCGTCAACCACCAACCGCCGAACGTGCTGGATAACGGGCGTGGCGCGGAAATTGAAAGCCATGGCCCATTTCAGGTTCTTGGCTTCGACGGCGCGGACCATCTCATCGGCCTCGACGAGGTCTGATGAGATCGGCTTTTCCAAGAAACCGTGCGCACCTACGGCGGCCGCCGCGAGAAGATACTCTTTGTGATGGATCGTCCACCGCGGCGCGATCGAGACTAAGTCCGGCTTTTCTTTTTCCAGCATCTCCCGATAGTCAGTGTAGGTGCGTTGGGACTTGGCTTCGGCGGCGTGTTTGGCCCGCCCGGCTTCGTCGGGATCGGCTAGACCGACCACTTCCACGTCGGGTCGCAAGGCAAAGGCCATGTGGAGGCTGTGACCGTATTCCCCTTGTTTCGTGTCGCCGATGATGCAAGCTCGGTACTTCTTTGCTTCAGCAGCGTGCCCGGCGCTCGAGGTGGCGGCCGCCAGGGTTAACGTCCCAGCCGATGCCAGGAAATCTCTTCGGTTCATGATCTTGCTCCTTCAAAGCTATACGACCTACACGACGAATAAGACCTATACGTCCTATCGGCGAGGCAATTCTGCAATCCGCCATCCACACTCGCCTCACCGTCCCCAGCGCTGTACCAGCGGATATTCCACTTGAGTGCTCGCGTCCATCATGTCCTGGTACCGCTTGCCATGATCCTTCATATAAAAGGGGACAAAAGCCATCTTCTCGACATAGGTCGAGCCGGCTTTCACCGGCAGGATCGGCCCGCGCTGGTAATCGCTGAACGGATAGACCCAGCCGCGCGTGAAGTACGTGAGCGGAATTTGCCAGAAATGGTGGTAATACAGATAAAATGCGGGACGATGCGTCGTCGCTTCGCCGCATACGGGATTGAACGCGAACGAATTCTCGATAGCCGTGCCGATGCCGTAATCGTCCAGTTCGTTCGTCATGGCAATCCACGGGACGTCATGGTCCACGCGCGTCGCCCACTCGTCTTGCCAGTTCGGACCATGCACCGTGCGAATCTTCTTCAATTTACCGGTCTTCTCCTGCCAGACGAAATGAGTCACCAAGTGGGAATCCAGCACGATTTCACCGTTGCGGATCGCCGACGCATTCACTGGGTCGCGCGCTTCCGTCACGGTCGTGCATTTGACGTAGGGCAAACCCGCGTAGAAAGAATACGTCACGGAAGTCTGCACTTGCGGGGTGCTGTCCGGCATTCGACCCCGGTTCGTGATGCGGAACAGTATCGGTCCGTTCGCCGTGACGTACGTGTGGTCCGGCGGGTTCCACGCAAACGTGTGGCCCCATTGAGCATTGTCCGCGAACGAGTCCGGATTCCAGTGCATCGCAAAGGAATACGAGTTGGTGAGTGGCGGCACCGGCTTCTCGTGCCGCCCTTTCAACTCGATCGCGGCGATCTGGCCGGACTTCTTATCCAGTTGAACTCGATAAGACTCATTCTCAACCGTCGCACCCAATTCCGGACCGGTGACCCTCAAGTCCGAACTCAACGGCGCAAGAATTTCTGCGGTCGGGTTGTCATACGCGATGATGTATACCCGCGCGCCGCGTGCAGGCACCGATGCAAGGAACACCACATCCAACGACATGGACGGATGCTGCAGGTAGTTTTCATTCGACGTGCCAGTCGGTCGCCCAGGATAAGACTGCGCGTTGAACGTCTGAAACGGCGCCGCGGAAAGCCCGCCGCCGGTTGGTTCGTAGGCGAAAACCCGCAGTTCCCGCCCAAGGTCGTGACAATCCTCCGACCGCACCGTGATCGAGCATTCTACCGGCTCGTTGTTTCGGTCGAGTCCGGCGGTCTCATGCAACGCGACGGACTGAAACCGCCGCCAGCCTTCCGGTCCCCCGCCCGCGGCCGGCGCTTGGGCGCGAAACTCGCGCGTAACTTTTTTCGCCGCGCCATCCGGGCCGTTCGCGCTAACGGTTACTTGAATGCGGACATCTTCGCGATTGTGCCACAATGCGCGCGCGACCAGGACGACGTTCTTCGCGGCGGCGCTTTCCCGAGTGATCCAGGCTGACTGCACGTGACTGAAGCCGTCCACGAA
>JACQVH010000175.1 GCA_016209895.1 Candidatus Hydrogenedentota bacterium
ATTTTGGTCAATGAGAAAGTGCTGGTCGTAGATATCAACAACGGCGAGCGCTTCGAGACCTACGTCATCGAGGGTGAACGCGGTTCCGGCACCGTTTGTCTGAATGGCGCCGCCGCCCGACTCGGTCACGTTGGTGACATCGTAATCATTATGACGTTCTGCTTGATGGACCAAGAGGAGGCCAAACAACATCGGCCTCGAACCGTGCTCGTAGACGAACGCAACCGCGGGGTTGATGTGAAGTGAGTTGCTCGCAATCGTGCCGACCGTTGCTATAATCTTGCGGCTGCCGGCGACCCTTCCTTAGAATAAGTCCCGTACGATTCAATCGAGGACTTCATGAGCGGAAAAGGTGCGGTCGCCCCGATACGAATCCTTCCGGAAGACGTCGCGAATAAGATCGCGGCGGGCGAGGTCGTGGAGCGTCCGGCGTCGGTCGTGAAGGAGCTTATCGAGAATGCTCTCGATGCGCTTGCCACTCGGATCGTAGTCCGCCTCGTGGCAGCGGGTCGGCGCACGATCGAGGTTCTCGACAACGGACACGGTATGTCCGAGCAGGACGCGCTGCTCTCGATTGAACGTCATGCTACCAGCAAGATCCGCCGGGCCGAAGACCTCGATAACATCCTGACCTTAGGCTTTCGCGGCGAGGCCTTGGCCAGCATCGCTTCGGTGTCGCGCTTTGAACTTGTCAGCCGCCGCGCCAAAGACGAATCGGCCTCGCGCATTCGCGTCGAGGGCGGCATCCTCCGCGAAAACTCGAAGATCGCGGCGCCGGTCGGCACGCGAGTAACCGTGAACCGCCTTTACTTCAATACCCCGGCGCGCGCCAAGTTTCTAAAAGGAATTACCACGGAACTGGGCCATGCGATTGATATCGTCCAACGCCACGCCTTATCTCACGAAGGGGTCGCGTTCCAATTCCTGCACAATGAAAAAATGTTGCTTGATATCCCGGAAAATGCCACGTTACGTGAGCGCGTCGCCCTCATCTGGGGTCTGACCTTTAGCAAAGACCTGGTGGACATCTGGGACGAGCGGGCCGGCCTCAAGGTGCGCGGACTGATTGGCACACCACACCTGACTCGCGGTCAGCGGTCGCACCAATTCTTCTTCCTGAATCAGCGTCCCATTGTGAATCGCGCGCTGCAATACGGTTTCGAGGACGGCTACCGGGAACTCGTCACCATCGGCCGACATCCCGTCGGCATCCTGCTGCTGGAGACACACCCGCGTTTCGTGGACGTCAACATCCATCCGACCAAACGCGAGATACGATTCCGTGATGAACGCGCGGCCCGCGACGCGTTGCGAGATATTGTCCGAGAACGTCTCGCCGGATTGGAGGCGCGCGCCGTTCACGCGCCGTTGGCAGAGGCGGCGAGCCTTTCGGTCCCGACCGTGCGGAGTACTGCTCTGCCAACGAGTGGGCCGCAGATTCACAGTGTGATTCCGGCAACCGAACCGGGCCGCCATATCGAGGTTGATCGTTATTCCAGGCCCGTGACGGAGCCAGAAAGTCCGACTATGCCCGAAGTCGCGGCGCCGCCTCCTCCACAAGTGCAGACCGAGTTTCTTGATGTACATACGGAAGAGGCTGAAGAGGGAGTGAAGCCGTTTGCCGTATATCAGCCGATCGATAAGGTGGATGACGCGCCCCTACAGGTATTCGGAACGTATTTAATCGTCCCGGAAGAAGACCGCTTGCTGATCATCGATCAGCACGCGCTTCACGAGCGCCTGACGTATGACAGCCTCCGGGAGGATTTGGACGATTCCGACTACGAGGCGCAACGGCTGGCCGTTCCATTACTCTTCGATGTGCCTCCCTCCCACGCCAAACTACTCGAAGAGAATCTGTCGCTTTTCTCCAAACTGGGCATAGACATCGAGCCGTTCGGCGGCAACACGTACCAGATTACGGCGTTGTGCCATCGCTACGAAGAATCGAGAATCTCGGACGTCATTTATCGTGTCCTGGACACGCTCGCGCAGGGAGACCTGTTCGACAAGGAAAACTTCCTTGCCGACCTTTTGCGCCTGGCGGTGGAAGCGTGCCGCGGTTCCGTGAAAGCCGGCGACCTGCTCACGCCAGAGGAACGTCGCGGCCTACTCGACGGATTCCGACGGCTGCGTCCACCATACACGTGTCCTCATGGTCGGCCGATTATCACGGAATTGACGCAGGTGCAGATGGAGAAGAGCTTTCGGAGACGGCAGTGATTGCCGTCCTCGCGGTCGTAGGCCCCACGGCTTCCGGAAAGACCGCCTTGGCTATTGAACTTGCCGAACGCCTGGACACGGAAATTATCTCCGCCGATTCCATGCAAGTCTACAAAGGCATGGAGATAGGTACCGCGGCTCCGACCGCCGAAGAACGCGCGCGGGTCAAACACCATTTTGTCGGTTTCCTGGACCCCGGCGAATTCTTCTCGGCAGGCGAGTATCAAAAGGCGGCGCGGGCAGTGGTAACGCGACTAAATGCAGACGGGAAAATCGCGGTTGCCGTGGGAGGTTCCGGCCTCTATATTCGCGCTCTCCTGGACGGATTGTTCGAGGGACCAGCCAAAGATGACCGCGTCCGTGAACGCCTGCACCGTGAAGCCGAAGAGCACGGTGTGGGCAACCTTTACGAGCGACTCGGTACCATAGACCCGGCCTATGCCTGGAGCATCAACGAAAACGATCGGCGCCGCGTGGTGCGAGCCCTGGAAGTGTATGAACTAACCGGGCAACCGCTCTCGAAATTCTATGAGGCCCAGCGCGCTCGTCCCTCGGCTCTTGTCGCGAATCAGATCGCGTTGGATTGGCCGCGCCACGAATTGTACGAGCGCATTAACCGGCGCGCAGACCACATTTTCACTCGCGGCTTCGTCGCCGAGGTTAAGGGGTTAGTTAACGCGGGCTACCAAAAGCAGTTGGACCGCCTGCGTTCCCTGGGATACCGGGAGACCGCGGCGTATTTGCGCGGTGAATGCACGTTGGAAGAAGCCAAGGAGAGAATGAAACAGAACACGCGACGCTTTGCAAAACGCCAATTGACCTGGTTTCGCGCCGATAAGCGCGTTCACTGGTTGCCGGTTATTGCGGACGAGACTCCGGCGGCGTGCGCTGCACGGATATTGATTTGGATAGGGACCGTTGAGAAAGTACGATAACCTTTCACGGAAATCATAGTGGAGCGCAAATGAATCACATTCGATTAGTTTCGTGCTTTGTCCTCTATTTCTTTGGCGCGACATTAGCCTTTAGCAATTCGGCCTATTCGGAGACCACGTCTGAAGCAGACGCGGAATACGTGAAACGCTTTCAAGAAAAGTTTCCACCGGTGGACCCGGCACCGGCCTTGGCGGCCTATGCGACGCCGGCGAAGTATGATGAACTTTTCATGGGCGAACGCCTGTCCAAGGCTCTGGAGAAAGTGAGCAACAACCAGGGCGGTATCGCTTGGGGCCTGGCGGACCGCATGACCTCCCTGAACGAAATGTTTCGCAATACCGAGGACACGAAATACCTGCAGGCCAATCTCGAATGTATTCGGGCGGTGCTTGCTGCGCGCGACGACCGTCGGGGCGTGACGCTCTGGACCGGGAAGATTGCCCCGGCGTGGAGTTCGGACAAATACGCCGAACGTGGCCGCGCCGTGTTCGCGGTCCATACAGGGATGATCCTCTACCCGATTCTGGATTTCCTAAGTTTGACAAAAGGTCTCCCGGAGTTTAAGGAATCACTCGGCGCCGAGTTCGAGACGATTCTTCATGACGCAAATGAAACGCTTGTCTATCATGATCGCCAATGGCGCGACGGTCCGAGCGAACAAGAAGGACATTACATCGGCGTTGACCAGGAGAACGTCCTCGAAGGGAAGCCGCTTCCCGGCAACCGACTCAGTGCTATGGGCCGCGCGCTTTGGATGTCCTGGAAGGTGAGCGGGAATGATACCCATCGTGATCGCGCCGTGGCGTTGGGACGATACATTAGGAACCGTCTCTATCTCGGCTCTGACGGTGCATACTACTGGGCCTACTGGCTCACCGAGAATGGTGTCGGAAATGCGCCGCCGCCCGCGGACCTGCGCGGCGAGGACGCGTCTCACGCGAGCCTGACGATCACCTTGCCCGCGCTGCTGGCGGCCGAGGGACAGGTATTCACTTCGGAGGACTCAGCGCGCCTCTGCAAGACCGTTACCAACGTGTTGGCCCGCTTGGATAACGGCGTGCTCTTTGGGGACGTGGCCGGAAGGCCGACCTCGAACCCTAATCATGCCGCGCATCCGGCGGACTGGTTGCGGCTCTCGCCGTTCAGGCCCGACGTTTATGAGCGTCTGAGCCTTTTCTACACGCGATATCAAAGTCGGCCCAACCCGTTAGACATCGCCCTGCTGATCCGATACCGGTCCGCGACACCATGATGGCGCTCGTCACGCGCTCAATAATTGTCTGCGCAACTGTCCGCAGGCCGCGTTGATATCCTGGCCGCGTTCCTTGCGCAGCGTAGTGTTGACGCTCCGTTTAAGCAGCGCATCGCGAAAGGCCTCGCACTTGGCGAACGGCGGCGGTGCGAAACCGGCTTCCGGGATCGGGTTGTAAGGGATCAAGTTCACGGTCGCTTGCAGGTCGGAGACGAGTTCCGCCAATTCTGCGGCATCCCGCGGCGAATCGTTGACGTCATTCAGTAAAGCCCACTCGAAGGTGACATGCCGCCGGGTCGCGTTCACGTAATCACGCACTGCGCTCATGAGTGTTTCCAGCGGGTATTTTCGATTGATGGGCACCAGCTTGGACCGCAGTGCATTGTTGGCGGCATGCAAGGAAATGCTCAGTCGTATCTGCCAGCCCTCTTCCGCAAACTGTCGGATTCCGGGAACTTCGCCTACGGTGGATACGGTGATTCTACGAGCCCCGATGCCGAGACCTTGTCGCGCCATCAACAGGCGAACGCTGCGCACCGTAGCGTCGTAATTCCGAAACGGCTCCCCCATACCCATATACACGATGTTTGGATGGCCGTCCTCGATTCCTTCTTCTTTCAACAAATACAGAGCCTGTTCGACGATCTCACCCGGATTCAGGTTTCGCGTATAGCCGGACATGCCGGTCGCGCAGAACGCGCATTTTACCGCACAACCCACTTGTGTCGATAGACAAATCGTGGCGCGATCACGGTCCCGAATTAGCACCGCCTCGACGGTCTCACCATCCTCGAGGCGGAACAACGCTTTCCGAGTTCCGAAGGAGCGCGCCGACGTGGAGAGATGGGCCAGTGTCAATTGCGAGGTCATCGCGCGCTCTGCCAATTCCTTCCGCAGTTCCTTCGAGAGGTCGGTCATGGCCTCAAAATCGAAAACGTGCTTTTGGTGAAGCCAGCGGAAGACTTGGCGGCCCTGGAACGGTTGCAGCCCGAGTTCCGTCGCAATTTCAGTGGGATTCAGACTGGTGATTCTTACCTTCATGTGACTTCTCGGTGTCCGTTAGCGTGAACAATTCGTCACCCAATTCCGTGTTCATTCGGAGGTTGCGTAATTCGAGCAGGAGGCTCATCGGCTGGGCCGGAAACTCGGCCTCGATGCGCGCCGGAAACGATGCGCCGTCCTGTTCCTGATAATCCCTCTTCTTGACGACGGCGATTGGTTTGCCCTTCCCGTCGAGCAACTGGATTTGCGTGACCTGCCACGGCGGCCCGGTCACTTCGATCTGGTATTTCATTCGGCGACCTGCGGGATACTGGAGCACAACCGTGCGCTTGTCCGACTCGGCGTTCTGAGTGCTTATCACGCGCGCTTTCGACGCCGGCGGCGCGCTAAATCCCGCGAACGCGCGAATTGCCTCGGCGGTCAAACCCCGAGGTATACCATTCTGGTGGACCTTTCCTTGCCCGTGGCGGCGCTCGCCGTCGAATGGGGAATCCAGCCACCACTCTTTCGCATTGCAAACGATGCGAAACCCGATGGTTCCGGTCGCGAGCCGGCCGGTGACATGCAGATCACTGGGTCGGCGATATGCGAACGTGCCGGTCGGGAAGTGTCGCTTACCCTCCTTCGGCAGGGTTAAGGTGAGTGAAAGCGCGGCGCGCACCGATTTGATATTCGCCTCACTTGCCGCGAGCGCGGTAGTGATTTCTGAAACCAGCGCCGCATCGGCGCCCTTGTCGGAAGTGGCTGTGCGCGTCCTCAGATGCGCACAGCCATCGAACACAATCAGAAAGGACAAAGGACAAAGGACAAAGGACAAAAGATGATGGAAAAGATTCTTCTCACCTGTCCGACGAAGGGAGTACATGGGCGAATTTCGGATGTGAAACAAGGAGCGCACGATTTATGGGACCCACAAGAGTGACCGGTCTGGCTTGAATTCGGACGGCAGATTTGGTAACGTCCGCTTTCCGATGGCTCTAAGTATAACAAGCGCCTCAAGGGAATCCAATCCATTTCCAGGAGAATGACGAATCATGGCTCGTGTGTGTGAATATAGCGGAAAGAAGCCTCACGTCGGCCACACCGTTGTGCGTCGCGGTAAGGCGAAACGCTCCGGCGGGGTCGGCCAAAAGGTCACCGGCATCACCAAGCGCCGCTGGAAACCGAACCTTCAACGCATCCGCATCATTGACGAAAACGGCACGGTGCGCCGCGTCCGTGTCTGCGCACGCTACATCAAAGCGGGTAAGTTTAGGAAGGCCGTGGTTACGAAAACCGCCGTCGTCGCCGCGCCCAAGCCCGCTTAATCGTTGTAGCTCAATTCTGAAGAACATCCCTCCATATCCCCGTTCCGAGGGGGACCTTTTCGATATTACCAGCTAATGACGCCGGCATAAATTCCTCCTTTGAAAGGGGCGCAGGGAGATGGCGGCAATCGGACGAGGAATGTAACGCCTCCCTTGCTCTACCCGGCAATTCGGCTCAATTTCCTTACAAATTGACCTTGTTTGTCGCTCACGCCTATGATAGGAAGACTATGGGAGGTTAAGGATGAGCTTCGACCGCATTACGTGTGATCCCAAGCGCCTCAACGGTCAACCGTGCGTCCGGGATCTTCGCTTGACGGTGCGGCGTGTGTTGGAGGCGATGGCGACTTATCCCGACCGTGACGAGTTGCGCCGAGAATATCCTGAACTCGATGACGAGGACCTTCGGCAGGTATTGGGGTACGCCGCCGCTTCTTTGGATGACAAAACGCTCCCGTTGACGTTGGTTTGATGAGAATCCTGCTCGATCAGGGTGTGCCGAGGTCAACAAGTACGCACACTTCCAATCGGCGGTAGCCAGTAGGCGCTATTGCCTGCTTCGATCTAGATCTCAATTGGCAATCGCCGAGGCGCAATCAGCTCGGTTCATTTCGGTATCACCCGCAGCGTAATCTCGCGCCCTACGACGCGCTCTTCGTCAAGGGTAAAATTCTCGTAGGAGTAATCTACGATCCAGCGTACGAGCGGGCTAATCCCGCCGGAGTATTTGACACGGAGCCGAACCTGCGACGGTGAAGATAATAACTCGTCTACACTGCGAACCCCGGCGCACTCGTGTGTCCGTCGGACCACTTCCTGCACCGAAACGGACGTTTCCGAATTTTCAATCGTAATGAAGATATCCGGCGAGTGTTCCCGGCCCGCGACGGCCAAGACTGTCGTGGCGATCAATTCATCCAGCAACTTCGCAGTTGCGTCCTGGATGGCCTGCTTCGCGCCCTCCTCCGCGTCAACACTGTGCACGACCGCCTCCGCCGCCAGGGTGTCGAGCAGGTGCTCGTCGTCGGCCCGTACCGCATTTATGGTAACTTTGGCTCTATTGTTCTGGAGATTTGAGGCGGCCGCTTCTGGTTCACTAGTGGCGAGCGCGACCCCCACTAGAGCGACGTCCGCTCGGGTTTCCAACGCCAACTTGCCGGCCTGCGTTGGTTCGCGTTGAATGCAATTGAGCAGGTCTTCATCCGAATGTGTCCCCCTCAACTCACCAGACGCTGCTACCGACACTTTCCTCTTCTTGAATCCTTCGAACAGCGTTTCTTCGGCCTGACTGCGTGTGGCTAGGGACGGCGCGCTTTCGCCCGGCATTTGTTCGGCGATCATGATGAGGACTTTGGGCGGATCGAGTAGCCCTGGTAGCACGAGCGCAGCCAAGTCGTGACGCAACGCGGCGTGATACACCATGGCCTCGACTTCTACCTGGACACCGTCCTTCGTCCGATTTTCGCGAAGCACGCGCGAAGTGTGAATGTACGATCGGCAATGGTCCAGAATCGTCTGTAATCCGCGCAGGTCTCTCGAACCCAGCGTCGCTTCGATGGTTTGAAGGACCATCTCGAGGTGGGCGTTCTCGATGGCTGCGGCGCGTGCCGTAGTTCCAGTCCCGGTCGCTCGGCCGACGGCGCGAGCATTGATGAGCTTATCTTGGACCGTGTCCCCGGCGCCCAAGAAGCAAGCTGCTGGGAAAAGGATGAAGATAGCGATGCGCGTGAAGGAAACCGATGTTTGTTTCGAGTTTGGCATGCGGTTTGTTAGGCTTCTCCGGTGACCCCGAAGTGTCGGGGGCTATTGTATACCTTTCGCTGACCCGAAGGTGAAGAGAAGTAGCATCCGCCGCGATATGCCACGACCGACTTACGGTCTCCAGAGAGGATTTTGGCGTGGTCGGGCACATCCGATGGGCGAAAATACACGGTGTAGCGATTTATGAGTAGCCACATTACCTCGAAGTGGAAGGATGGGGACGATGACGTCTTTGCCATCTTAGGCGAGAGGGAAGGACAGCAAGGACAGCAAGGAAAACAGGGACCAAAAGGACCCAAAAAGGGAGGTGCAAGGGCAACAATGATGAAGGGTTGGAGCGTAGTCAAGCCGAGCTTGACCGTGCCACCCGCCGCACCAGTGGGTGAACGAAGTCAACACGAGAGATCATTTCATGTCGCCGTCCCGGCGGTCGGATGCTACATGGGACGTAGTTTATTTCGGCTCGGATTCGGCCATTTCGCGGCGGACGAAGTCCTTGATGGGGCTGTCGTTGACGTAAAGTTCTTCGATGACGGCGTAGCCGTCGCGAACGCGGACGGTGATGTAGGTGTCGCGTTGGCCGACGCGGCTGTGTTCCCGGTAGGCGCGTTCGGCTTCAGGGGCCAGACTTTCTTCGAGGTAATAGCGGTCGAGAGGCAATTGCAACCCGACCGTTAGTTCCGAGGTATTGATGTAAGTGACCTTCGTGGCGACGTAATCGCCGCTGCTGGGACGGGTGCCGGAAACGCGGCTGAACTTTGCGAAACCTTGTTCGTCGGTGGCGAGGACGGCGAATACTTTCTGGCCATCTCCGAAAGTTTGACCGCGCTGGAGTGGCGCGGAACTGGCTTCAACCTGGAGCCACACGTAGCGGCCGCGGAAGGCGTCGGCCGGGTCCACGGGCTGGGTGCGGAACTTGTAGACCGCGCCGGTGCGAAGCGTGGCTTCGTGCTTGGCGATCATGCTCCACGGCACGGCGATCTGCGCGGCGACCATCGCCAGAAATACCGCCGGTTTGATCCACGTGGTCATGGTTGGTCCTCGCGCGTATTGGAGCGGCGGCGCAGTAGAATCAGGTTTGCGCTCAGGAAGCCGATGCCGATTAAGATGAACGCCACGCCGCGAACGACAAAATCCAGATCGGTATCGAAGAACCGCGCGGTAATCAGACCGGCCAGCATGGCGAGTCCGAAATTAAGCTGCACCATGTTTTCGTCGTGGAGCGCGCCCACGAGCGTAACTACGCCCAGGATCGCGAGATAGAGGTTGAACATGACCTGCGCGACGGCCTCCGGCGCATCGGCGCTCGTCGCCGCGTAGCCGAGCGCCGCCAGCAGCGGCATCACGCCGAACAGGCATCGTTGCCAATGGTGTCGGCGCACGGCGTCCGCCAAGAGTATGACCGCAAGTGATGCGAACAACACCACGACTACGTAATCGGTAATTGCGCCGGCTAAGTGGTATCTAGGGCCGGTGTGATAGAACCGCCAGCCGATCTGATGCCATGGTTCCGGGAACGTAAGCGCGAGTGACAAAACTGCCGTGCCGACCGCGCCGTACAGCATCATCGGCACCTGCCACCGCTGCCGTGACTCGCCGGCGCCCCTGGTGCCGACTAGAAAGAATACGCCGAAAAGCGCGCTGTACATGACGATCCACAATCCGGGAAGCATCTTTTCAAAAACGACGCCGGTGGCGACAGTGAGGCACAGACAGACGGCCTTGGCCAGGATAATGGCGCGGGGGCCGTCGGGGTCTCGGCGAATAACGGCTACGGCGTGTGGCGTCGCGAGCAGCGCCAGTAGCCAGAACCAAGCGGCGTGACCCGATTCGGATTGGACGTGACCTGCCCAACTCGTGATTCCGACGAGATAGAGAATGGCGGGTAGGGTGGCATCGAGCAGATACACAATCGGGGCACTCAGTAGCATCCAAGTCAAAAGGAAACTGTCCATGTCGCTGGGTAGGTGATAGGTCTGCGCGATGAGGGCGATGCTGGTGCCGATCATGGCCATGAGGAACGTGCCGGCGCCTTCGCGCCAGGCAATGGATTGCGATTGCCGAATCATGACCCAGGCGGCGATGGCTTGCGCGATGAGGAGCACGCCGATCGAAATTGCGGTGCGCATGTACCGGGACATGAATTCCCAGTTGTGGGCGAGCACGAGGATGATGCCGAGGCCGATGAGCGTGGCGCCGAGAAGGCCTAAGACAATGATTGCGATGGGCCGGCGCTTGGGCGGCGTCAATTCCCCGTAATGCGCGTGGAGCCGATCGGCGGCGTCGGCGCTCAAGATACTTTGTGCGACCAAATCCGACAGCTCACCGTATAGCCAAAGTATTGCTCTCTCTCGCGTGAACCGTACCACCGATCGAGTTCCCACCTGTTCTTTTCATCAGTATAGCAAAGGGAAGTGTGAAGTATGAAGTGTGAAGGATGAAGTATGAAGTATGAAGGATGCTGTTTGCGGGCGTTCAGTCAGCAACGACAGCAAGGACGTCAAGGACGGCAAGGAGAACCATCTTCACGGCTGGTGGGAAGTGGGTTGGCATAGAGGGCGTTGAAGATCGGATTACGAATCCGCCGCACGCGGACGAGCCTCGATTACGAGCGCGGGCGACTAGTCACCGGCCCGTCTTCGCTGTCCACTAACCACTGGCAACTGGTCACTACCTAGTCTCGGCCGCGGGCGAGGATGAGCATGCGGAGGAGTTGCATGATGGCCATAAAGGCGGCGGCGACGTAGGTCAAGGCCGCGGCGCTGAGCACCTTCTTGGCACCGTACAGTTCCTCGTCCGTCAGAAAGCCGCCGCTGGCGAGCGCGCGCAGGGCCCGGCTACTGGCGTTGAACTCGACCGGCAAGGTGAGCACGGTGAAGAACACCGCAAACGTGAAGAGCATGATACCGATCTGCAGCAAGGAAGGGATGCTCAGAATAATCCCGAAGATGAACAGTGGCCACGCCAGATAGTTACCGATGTTGCAGACGGGATAGACAATGTTGCGGAGCATCAACGGCGAATACAACCGCGAGTGCTGGATAGCGTGGCCAACTTCATGCGCGGCTATACCCAACGCCGCGATGCTGCGACCATCGTGAATGTCTTCGGACAACCGCAGCGTCCGCGCTCGTGGATCGTAGTGGTCGGTCAGTTGACCACCTATCGCTTCGATGCGGCACGCCGACCCACCCGGATGGCGCGACGGATCGTCGGTTAGCGCGATGCCGGCCTCGGCGAGTATGCGTTCCGCAACGTCGGCCCCGGTAATGCCGGAGCGCGTTCCGACTTGCGAATACTTCGCATAAGTGGACTTCACCTTCACCTGCGCCCAGAGTGCTAAAAGCACGGCCGGAATCAACAAAACGAACGTTGGGTCCCAGAAGAACGGAAACATCTTACTTTTCACTCCTTTGCGCCGGTGGTCTCATTGCGCACTTTCCATTGAACACAGCGCCTTCTTCTATAACAATTGATTTGGCTCGAATATCACCCGTAACTTTCGCCGACGCCGCGATATGCAGGCTACCATTCGTGATAACATTTCCGAAGACTTGTCCCGCCAGTACCATCTTTCGGCCGGCGAGAACGTCCGCATTCAGCCGTCCGGCCCGGCCTAACTCGAGTTCGTCCGAACACTCCATCTTGCCTTCCACCAGACCCTCGACCTTGCAGGTTGTTGCTCGCACATTGCCGGACACCAGGGCGCTCGCGCCGAGGTACAGGCGGCCGTCCACGGTGACGTTGCCCTCTACGCGACCGGAGATTTCCGTTTCGGAACCGCTGGACATCGAGCCGTCAATGATCACGCCCTCCGGTACGATCATCCGCTGCGCTTTAACGCCCTTGGCGCGCCGGATGGCCAAATCATCCGCCGTCACGTCCGGACGATCCCCGGCTTCAACGGCGGGTTCACGGTGTCGGCTCGGGCCGCGGCTGGTCTCGATCAAGTCGGTGAACCGGCTGCTGAAACGCGAGAAGATGGAGCCTTTTCGCCCTTCCGGGCCCAAGTCTTCCAACGCGGCCGGGTCCGATCCGGGCCGGGTCAGTTCATTGAGGTCGAGGTTAAGATACTTCTTCGGCGGCGTGCCTTCTTTGTGCTCAGAGTCCGACACTAGAGATACCCCAGACGGTTCGCGATATCGCTTACACAGACCGAAATCTTCTGCTTGGGATGACTCACTACAAACGGTACCCCGCAGTTTACCGCCTCGAGCACGCACTTATCAAAATACAAGAAACCGAGCGTGCTGGGCTCGATGAGCAAATACTGCCGGGCGTATTTGGCCAGGATGTTCGCCGCGATTTGCGCCTCATACGCGTTGTGGGCGCGGTTCACTACAATGCGCGGCCGGATCGCGTTCGCAATCGCCATGATCTCGCCCACGATCTGCTGCCGCAGTCCTTCCTCGAAGAATTCCGCGTTCCGCACGCTGGCCAAGAAATCACTCAGGCTTTCATTGCGTTTGAGCACCATCCCCACTTCGGCACTCTGGTAAAATCGCTCGATTCTCCGGAACAGCGCAGCGCGGAGAAATTTGAAGGCATTGTCTATGCTCGTCTTTTCCGGGGTAATTACCAAGACGCCGTGGGTGTCGGTCATCAAGAAGAAATCGAGCGTATTGAGGTGTGCTCCCGCGTCGAGGTCCACCACGATCAGGTCCGCCTCGAGTTCGCGAAGTTGTTTGATCAGAGCCTGCTTCTGCTGGAATTTCGGATTGGCGACGTCGAGCAGACCCGTAGAACCGGGGATTAGTCGCAGGTTTTCGTACTGTGTTTCGGAAAGGATGCTCTTCAGGTCTTTGCCGCCGCGCTGATAGAAGAAATCGTCCAGCCGCCGCTCCGAACGCGTGCCCAGGATGGTCTCGACGTTCGAGCAACTCAAGTCCGCATCGAAGAGGACGACCCGCCAGCCCTTGCGGGCAATTTCGATGGCGAGATTGACCGCAAAACACGTCTTCCCCACCCCGCCCTTCCCACCGCCGACGGCCAGGATTTCGGGAGTCCGCCGTGCCTCTCGTGGAACGACCCGTTCCTCAATGAGATGCAAACCCGCAGCCCTCCGTGGAACTCTCCACACGCACCGACAAGTGAATCGCAGCCCTTCAACCTACCACACGCCCGAAAAGCCTGTCAACCAATTGTATGCCCGAAGATTCCCCACGCAGACGCGACGTCCTCGTCGCGTCGTTTCGAGATTCCCAAAGATAACGCGACGAGGACTCGCCTTCGTGCACTTCGGCGGAGCAAGCGTCGCGTCTACGTTCTTAGCAGGTCTCGGTTGCAAACAAGGTGTATTGCTCCATTTCAGAAATATTCGTGTACTAAGGGATGTTTCCTCTCTACTTTTACAAGCCTTGGGTTAAGAGAGGGCGAGAGTCCTGGAAGTAACGAAGCTAGAGCCAGATCGTACTTATTCCTTTCGCGGCGGCACACTGGTCTCAGTCCTCGGCAAAGGAAACCTAATCTCTCCATTCGTCGGCAATATCAGCGTACGCTGTCAAGAAAAACGGATAATCAGGTTTACAATACTTTTATTTCCGCCTATGATTCCGAATACGAAGATGGCCAGGGTTTATTCCAAACGTGTAGGTAGGCTTGGGCTAACGGAGGGCAAGGATCCGTGAAGCAAGCGGGGTGGGTCGCGGTAATTACTCTCGCTTTGTGTGTCGTTCTCACTCAACACGAAAACCGCCCTGTAAGTTCTTCAGAGACGCTGACTTCCGTGCCTAGTGCACCCGTCCGGGATCCTGGCGGTAGCTTCCCGCCACCCCCTCCCACAACCTCCCGAACACCGACACCGGAGGCCGCCATCCCCAGCGGCAACTGGCTGGGTCAGGTCGAGGAGAATATCCGCAAAGCCGAGTACCACGTCACGAGCCAGGAAAAGTGCGCTATCGAGGGTATGCCGGGCGGGCTCCACGCTGCCAATCGCGCGAAGAACCTGCGCGCCTATTTCCGGGAAGACGGAGTCCAGATCGTCGAGCGCGAGACGGATTCGCCGCAGTGGGATGTCCGGTTCCAGTTTACCGCGTGGGGCCGTCACAATGATCTACGGTCCGTGCCGGCCGTCGTTCCCGTTGCGGAGGAACATACGAACCGCGTCAAGTACGTGCATTCCGGTCTCGAAGAATGGTATGTCAATTCCGAGGACGGCCTCGAACATGGATTTGCGATTACGGAACGCCCCGCAGGTGAGGGGAAATTGCTCTTGGAAGGCGCGTTCAGCGGGAAGACACAGCCGCGCAACGGGGAAAACTCCAACACGGTCGAATTCGCGAACTCCGAGGGCGAGGAAGTTCTCACGTACACGAAGCTTGTTGTGGTGGACCGCCGAGGTACCTCCATTCCGGCAAGAATGCGATGTGTCGGCACTGAACTCAACATCATGATTGATGACTCAGTGGCCGAATACCCACTCACCGTGGATCCATTGTACGTGCCCCCGCCGATCGGCGATGTCCAGATTTATGGGCAGGAAGGGGCAGGATTTGGTTACAGCGTATCTACGGCCGGAGACGTCAATGGCGATGGCTATGCAGACGTCATTGTCGGTGCGCCGACGTTTGATCATGGTGAGAATGACGAGGGGGCAGTGTTTTTGTTCTTGGGGTCGCCCTCAGGGCTTATAGGTAGCGACTCGGCGTCGGCGGCGAATCTATTGGAATCTAATCAGGCTGCGGTTGAGGCTTATCCAGGCGCTGACTTTGTCGTAGGTCCCAAGTTTGGCGTGGACGTGTCGGGTGCGGGGGATGTAAACGGCGATGGGTACTCGGATATAATCGTAGGGGCACCTCGATATGAGAATGGACAGGATGCTGAAGGGGCGGCATTTGTGTTCTTGGGGTCACCCGCGGGGTTGCTGGGAACAAGCCCTACCGACGCAGCCGTCGTGTTAGAGTCCAACCAACCCGGCCAAGCTTCGACATCTGTTTATGGCGCGGGCTTTATTTTGGGCCCGGATTTTGGGGCCGAAGTTTCGGGCATCGGAGACGTCAACGGGGATGGCTACGCGGACGTCATGGTCGGGGCGCCCCGCTGGGACAGTCCGGTTGCTGGTCAGTCGTATACTTCCCTAGACACCCCAATCCCGATCCCTGATTATGACGGCGCTCCCAGCCAAATCACGAGTTCAAGGCTGGTAAATACGGGTACCATTGTGGACGTTGATGTTGTCGTTGACATCACACATAGCTGGCGGGGTGATTTGATCGTAAAACTTACTTCACCCAATGGGGCGACCGTATTTTTGCACAACCTATCAGGAGGCTCAGCGGACAACGTCCAGTGGACTTACGACGACGAAACACGACCACCGGATGGTCCGGGTACCCTCTCGGATTTCGATGGTGAGGATGCTGGAGGGACGTGGACACTTGCGGTCTCGGATAACGCGGGAGCCGACGTTGGCACGTTGAATTCCTGGTCGCTTCGGATCGTTTACGCAGACAATGACGCCGGAGCAGCATTTGTGTTCCTGGGCTCCAATTCCGGGGTCGTCGGACGCAACCCGACTACCGCGGCAGCGGTGCTCGAATCCGAACAGGCTCACGCTAATTTTGGCCGGAGCGTATCAGGAGCCGGAACTGTGAACGGCGACACATACGGCGACATAGTTGTCAGTGACTCGTCGGGGGTATATGTGTTCCACGGTTCTGCGAACGGGATTATAGGGGCTGACCCAAATGAA
Organism: Candidatus Hydrogenedentota bacterium; assembly: GCA_016209895.1. Lineage (GTDB taxonomy): Bacteria > Hydrogenedentota > Hydrogenedentia > Hydrogenedentales > SLHB01 > JACQVH01. The sequence continues at coordinate 16,172 of JACQVH010000175.1, forward strand.
GCAGCAACCTTCTTCGCAGGTGATTACCCGAAAGTTGCCCAAGGTGGAGACGTGAACGGCGACGGATACAGCGACGTCCTCATCCAGACTACTCTTACTTACGAAGACTATCTCGACTCATCGTATTACGTATTTTGGGGATCCGAATCCGGAGTGCTCGCTAACAGTCCCGAGTTGTTCCTATCTTCGTTCGGAACGCTAGGGCAATTCCCGAGATCGGGCATTTCCGGGGCTGGAGATGCGAACGGGGATGGCTATGGTGACGTCGTTATTAGCACGGACGAAGGAGTCTTTTTGTATCGGGGTTCGCAGTCTGGGGTACTTTCGGCGAGTCCCGTCATGACGCAAGGATTGGCTGGACCCTTTGAGGTTTCCGGGGCAGGAGATGTAAACGGCGATGGGTTATCAGATGTATTGCTCGGTGCACCTTGGCATGACCGGAATAACGACCATCGCTCGGAGGGCGCTGCTTTCGTAGTATTTGGTTCGATGCCGGGGATAGTCGGGAGCGATGCTGCAGACCCAGAAGTACTTGACGGTTTTGCTCGCCAGGCGGGAGACATAAATGGGGACGGCTATGGCGATGTGACGATCAATGCTAATGTCTTGCCGGGGTCCCCGTCGGGGTTTGCAGGGAGTAGTCTCGGTATCGGGACAAAAGGCATTGGGGACGTGAATGGGGATGGCTATGGCGATGTCGTCGTCCTCGCTACTGATGGGGTATTTGTTCTGCCCGGCTCGGCGTCAGGGGTCGCAGGAAATGACCTCAGCGACGCAATTGGCGTACTCCAAGGCAGTTTTTCGGTTGTCGAAGGCGCGGGCGATGTAAATGGAGACGGCTATGCCGATGTGATTGTCGGGGCACCGAATTATGCCAATGGCCAGGAAAATGAGGGTGCAGCCATCTTGTTCTTGGGATCACTATCAGGACTTATCGGAAGCAACTCGAGCGATGCGGCTGCGGTCCTCGAATCCAACCAGTCGGATTCAATGTTTGGTTCGAGCGTCTCAGGAGCCGGGGACGTGAATGGCGATGGTTATGCAGACGTTATTGTCGGGGCTCACCGGTATGACAACGGGGAGCAGAACGAGGGTTCAGCATTTGTGTTCCTGGGTTCGGCGTCAGGAATCATTGGCCGGACCCCTGCGGAAGCGTGGGCAATGCTTGAATCCGACATCTCGAGCCCTGAACCCTTCCCCGACGACCCAGAGGTCATTGTCGAGGCCCCTGACTTTGGTTTCAGCGTTTCAGGTTGTGGTGATGTTAATGGGGACGATTACGCCGATGTCATCGTAGGTGCACCAAGGTTTGACAACGGCGAGTACGACGAGGGAGCCGCTTTTGTCTTTTATGGATCCGCCTCGGCGCTCGTTGGAAGCAAACCCCGAGACGCAGGAACGATACTGGAATCGAACCAAGCTTCGGCGCACTTCGGCGGCATCGTATCCAGTGCGGGAGATATCAACGGAGATGGGTACGCGGACATTATTGTGAAAACATCCAACTATCCTTTGGACGAAGATTTCGCCCTCGTGTTTCGGGGCTCCCAAAACGGGATAGTGGGGAACAACCCGAGCGACGCGGCGAACATGCTGAGTGCCACCGGAATCGCATCGTATTCTAAGATTTCTCATCTCGCGGCCGCCGGGGACGTGAATGGCGATGGCTATGGTGACGTAATTATCTCGATGTTCTTGACGGACGACCCACTTCTGATTGACGGTACTGACACGGGTCTTGTCTTTTATGGCGGTACTAAGGGCGTCTCAGTTGCGCCTCGACTAACGAAAGCTGGTGGGGGTGCCTTGGCTACACCCGGGATTCACGTTGGGGGCAATACCTTCCGATTGCAAATGACCGCTCGTGCCGAGCCACTGGGACCGTCCGCGGTTCGATTGGAAATAGAAGTCAAACCTTATGCGATTCCGTTCGATGGAACCGATACTTCAGTTTCCGGCAGTTGGCTTGATGTTGCAGCAGGTCACGCGCTTGAGGAGTCCTTTACTATTCCCGGTGAAGCAAACGGGTTCAGGTGGCGGGCGCGAGCCCTTTACGCGCCGCTTAGTTTATTTAATCAAGAGACGCCTTTAACGGTCAAACCCGGGTTGAGTCTCCCGCCCAAGCCAGCGCACAGTCGGTGGTATTATCCCCATTGGGCGACAGTTGGTCCATCCGATTTCCGGACTACCGGGTATCGTCCGCCCACGGACCCGGGCCAAATCTCAGTTTCCAGTAGTCCGCTGTACACGACCAATAATGTCGTTTGTAGCGTGGGGCTGCCGGGTACGTCGCCTGCGGTGCCGCCGAAACCGATTCAGCATGAATTCCGTTGGAACAATGGCGTACGCGACGTGGTGCACGTTGTTTCCAGCAGCACGGATACGCTTTCCTCGTCCGAGACGAGTAAGCATGAAATCTGGACGTGCACGGTCCGGGCGTATGACGGTGTTTCTTACTCCTTCGAAAGCGTTTCGGCCACGGCTCCGGAAATCCTAAACACACCGCCGGGTGCACCAATCTTGAGTTACCCCACCATTGAGAGCGACGGACAGAACCTTGTCTATCAAATTACGGAAGTCAGCGCGGACCCGGATATTGACCCGATACAATACGACTTTGACTGGTATGTGAAGCGGCAGGGCCAGGCCGCCTTCAGCCTGTTCCGGGATGGCAGCCTGAGTCCGGCAATATCCAGTCAAATCAACTTGTTGGATACTACACCGGAAGACCTCTGGTACGTGGTCGTCCGGCCGTACGACGGCGAGGTCTACGGCACCTCGGCGAGCAACGTATCGTCCCCCACGCGGATCGTCGCGGGCGGCGTGATTCCGTCTTTTATTTCATTAGGTGTGACTCCGTCCACGGTGAAGCTGGGCCAAGCGGTGACGGCGCTCGGCCAGATTTTCCCGAATCCGGGTACCTTAGAGAACGTGGCGTTTACCAGCACTTCGCCGTCCTGCATCACGCCTCCGGCGTGCAACAATCCGTTGTTCCCGTCGCCCGTGGGGATTGGCGTCAACGGGGCCTACAGCCGAACGTTCTATCCTACGCAGGCGTCGGAAGGGCGCAGTCCCTGGAAATTGAAGTCATCCTGGGACGGGAACAACACGTATCAAGCCGCTACGAGCGATCAGGTGTCTTTTGAAGTGCTCAAGGCCGAGCCGACGCTGACGATCTCGGTGTCCGCGTCGGCGGTGCCGTTGAACTTGGTCGGGGTTTATTCGTTGGAAGCGCGCGCTACGTTCCGCGCCCAGTTGCCGACGCCGCTGCCCAGCGAACTGAGCGCGATCTTGAGCAATCGCCCAATCCGGTTGAGCGTGGGGCGACTGGCCCAAGGGGGCAGTTTCGAAACGGTTGGTGTCTTAACGGCGATGACGGACGTGAACGGTCTGGCGGTGTTCGATCTGCTCCATTCCAATTTGCCGTTTGGCACGCCCGGGACCTGGCAATTCCGGGCCTTGTTCGATGGAGATAACGACTTCCGGTCGGCGGTTACCAGCGACTGGGGTCAGGCGGGGACACCGCGGCTGACTATCAAGGACAAGGCGGGCTATGCGGTGCTGGTCGTGGGGAAATACCAGACCGGCGAGGGTCTGGCGGGACACGCCAAGACCGGCGACTTCGTGTACCTGTCGCTGGTGGACCGCGGCTTCGCTCCTGACGACATTTACTATCTTCGGGAGAGGTATCCGAACGAACAGGTTTCGGCCAACATCCAGATTGACGATGAAACGCCTACGCAGGCGGACATTGCGTGGGCTATCTCACAGTGGCCATTGCAGTCGGGACGCATGCTCGATCGGCCCGCCCCGCTGTATGTGGTCTTCATTGACCACGGGGGATTTGAGAAATTCTACGTATACTCGTCCAGTGCGCCGGTGGACGACCGGATCATCACTCCGGGAGAAGTGGATGGGTTCTTCCGTGCCTTGGAATTGGGGCTGCCGGCGCCCAGCAGCACTACGGACGTGCGTCAACGCATTTTCATTTACGGCGCATGCCGATCGGGCAGCTTCATCCCGGTAGTGTCCGCACCGGGCCGCATTGTAATTACGAGCACGGCCACCGGTCAGTTCTCCTATCGCGGTGTGGAAGACCCCGACGACGGGGTGCGCGACGGGGAAGCATTTGTTACCGAATTCTTCCGCAATGCGCGGGAGGGAAAGAAGTTGAAGGAAAGCTTCGAACTAGCCTCGGCGCATATCGCAGAATATACGGCCGAGAGCAGCAACGGCGCGACCGGCCAGCCGGCGCAAACGCCGCTCCTGGACGATAACGCCGACCACGTCGGCACGGCCGGCACGCTGTCGTTGGACTCGATTCAGGACGGCGCGCGGGCGCACACGCTGGAATTGGGCGTGGCCACGAACGCGCCGGGCGCGGTCGGCTGGTTCCAGGTACGGCCCACGGTTACCTTGCCCTATGGCGTGGCACTTGACGAGTTGTGGGCGGAGGCTGACGAGAAGCCGGCCACGGGGCATGAGGCCTGGATCGAGGTCAAGACGCCCTATGATTACTCGGGCGGTACCCCGGTGGATCCCGGATTCACCGATTCGCAGCAGACGGTGGACTTGAACAACTACCGATTCCCCGCCGAGCCGGCGCCGGTCTCCGACCCCGCCAACGGCATCTTCCGCTGGAGATACTTCGGCACGACGTTCGACACGCCCGGCACCTACAAGGTCTTTTACTTTATTCGCGACGGAGCATCCGGGAACGTCGGCGCCTTCTTGCTCACCACGGTGTACCGTCTGGCGCCCCCGGACTCCGGGAACCGGCCTCCGCTCAAGGTCACGCTGATTTATCCGGAGAACGATCCTCAGGGTCTCACGCCGCAAGCCAGCACGACCTACTTTGCGTGGCAGGCAACGAGCGATCTGGACGGGCACGCGTTCACCTATCGTCTGGAGATTACACCGGACCCGAGCTTCGAGACCGTGCCGATATTTAGAGAACACTTGACCACGACGTTGGTGCAGGTGGAAGGGCTTGATGACCCCGCAAGGTACTACTGGCGTGTCATTCCGATAGATGAACTTGGCGCATCGCCGCTACAAAACGATGTTTGGACTTTTGAAGTGGACAGCCGAAATCCGCCGGCGTTGGGAGCTTTGGGCGGATCGGTTTACGTTCAGGGCACTGCTTCCCCGATTGCAGGTGCCGACATTGTGGTGACGGGACCCGAGAGTATAACGACCAGCAGTGACAACTTCGGCGGTTTTGCCGTGCCGCAGCTAACGTCGGGCTCGTATACTGTAACTGCGACTCATCCGGATTACGATGGACCAGTATCGGTGCAGGTTTATGTGCCGGAGGGCCAACTAGTTTCGGCGCCGCCCTTGTATCTGGCGCCGAAGCCGCCGTCACCTCCTCCTCCGCCCGTCATTACTGTGCAGCCAGTTTCGAAGACCGTCAACGTCGGACAGCCGGTTCAGTTCAACGTCACCGCGACCGGTGCCGGGCCGTTGGGCTATCAGTGGAAGAAAAACGGGACTGATATCCCCGGCGCGACCGGGGCGAGTTATGCTATTGCGTCCGCGCAACACGTGGACGAGGGCAGCTACACCGGCGTAGTGAGCAATAGCGGCGGCCAAGTGACGAGCAACGCCGTGACGTTGAGCGTCAACGAAACGCCTACCGACCTGGGATTGTCGCCGTCGAGTTTCGCCGAGAATCTGGCTTTCGGCGCGACGGTTGGCGCCTTGAGCACCACCGATCCCGATACCGGTAACACGTTCACGTACACATTGGTCAGTGGCACCGGTGGCACCAGCAACGCGTCCTTCACGATCAGCGGCAATACCCTCAAGACCGCGGCCGTATTCAACTACGAGGCGAAGAATAGTTACAGCGTTCGTGTGCGGACCGCGGACCAGGGTGGATTATTCTATGAAGAAGCCGTGACCATCACGGTTACCAACGTTAACGAAGCCCCAACCGACCTCACCTTATCCGCTTCGAGCGTCGCCGAGAACTTGCCCGCTGGCACCAATGTCGGGGCCTTGAGTACTTCCGACCCTGACACCGGCAACACGTTTACGTACACGTTGGTCAGCGGCACCGGCAGCACCGACAACGCGTCCTTCACGATTACTGGAAATACACTCAAGACCGCCGCGGTATTCAACTACGAGGTCAAGAACAGCTACAGCATCCGTTTGCGGACGACGGACCAGGGCGGACTGTTCTATGAAGAAGCCGCGACCATCACGGTTACCAACGTTAACGAAGCCCCAACCGACCTGAGCCTGTCGCCGTCGAGCGTTACCGAGAATCTGGCCTTCGGCACCAATGTCGGGACTTTGAGTACTTCCGACCCTGATACCGGCAACACGTTTACCTACACGTTGGTCAGCGGCACCGGCAGCACCGACAACGCGTCCTTCACGATTACTGGAAATACCCTCAAGACCGCGGCCGTATTCAACTATGAGGTCAAGAAC
>JACQVH010000168.1 GCA_016209895.1 Candidatus Hydrogenedentota bacterium
CGACGGGTCCCAACCCGGCGACCGCAATTACGACTTTCTCTTGTCTCTCTGGAATCGTCCCGGCTCGACTGGCAGTCGGCAAGGGTACTTACCGTATCGTACCGACATACGCGATATTCACTGTGCCGTATTGTTTCCCGGGATGCAGTTTCGACTTGCAAACGTCTCCTTTCGAAGCCGCGTGTTCCACACGGCGCGTTACGCCGCCGATCTCACGGGCAACAACGTCAGCGGCGCTTGGCAGCCTGGCCCATCGGCGCCACTGCAACCGTTTGACAATGGCCGGATAAGGCTGAGCGTGACGCGGAATAGCGACGGCTTGTTCTTTGAGGCGGCGCCCATTCTTATCCCGGAGCTAGCCGAAGTCGAAAGCAGTATCGGGGTAACCTGGCTTCGCCGAGTGCCGACGCTTGACGCCGAAATACACAAGGCGGTCCTCGCCAATTTTGACCTCTCCGGCCTGCCGGACCCGTATAACCGGGTACCCGTCCGGTTTACACGTGCCGATCTTTCCGGAACTCGGCTCCGAGCGAACTTCGGAATGGGTCGCGTCTCCGTGCGCTCGTCCAGTCTGAATGCAGACCTGCGCGGACTGGTTGTCGGGCCGGACGGGAACGAATATTTTGCCGGCGACGTCGGCGTCCACGGCTCGCTTGCTGAAGAGACCGTCGAACCGCAAGAATCTACCATGGATTCCGCGGATACCCCCCCGCAGTTGCCGGCGATTCGAGGCGACTTCGACATTCTCGTCAACGATTCTGTGAAACTGCATGCCGGGGTCAGCGGCCAAGTGTGGCAACCCACACTTGCCGTCCAGTTCGCCGATTGGTCTCGCGAAGACCTAGGTGCGGTTCTACCCGGATTCTTGCGTCCGGCACTTGATTCCTCGGCCCTTGACCCAAGTCTGGAAGCGATGAGCGCGTCGGGTACAGTTATCTCTAGGATTGGAAACCGGCCCAATATCGAGGGAACTTTCGATTTGGTTCGACTTGGCGCGGCGCGGGACGGGGCGCTCAAACTCGAGGTGGCCGGTTTTGGAGCTGCCCGCCATTCCATGTTTCCGTTGGATATTTCAGGAGCGGTTATTCCCTTGCCGGAGGGTAACTTTGGTCAACTGAAGTACGGGCTCACGTTCAACGAAGCCTCGTCAGACTTCCGCGGCACTCTTACGGTTTCTGACCTCGACCTCGGCGCGGCCTCTTCCACCTTCTACGACGTCGGGTTGCCGGAAGGAGTCCTGGGAAGGATGTCCGGCAAAGTTGATTTAGAACATGCTGCGGCCCGGTCCCAGGCGCAATTCGACCTTAGTGCTCCGGTCTCGTTCGCGGCACTGCGGGATCTACCGGTGCGATTCGAAGGTACTGCTTCCCATGAAACTGGTGCCAGCGCGATCCGCCTGGCGGGGCTTGTCGCACACTCCGGGTCCGCGACGCGCGTTCGATGCGAAAACCTGGAGGTGCCTCTGCCGTTGTCCCGCTTGGTATTGCCGCTGCATCTTGAATCGGACTTGCAGCCTTTGGTAGCGGCCGGGTTGCTGCAATCGGTCACGGGGAATCTCGCGGGTGCCGGGGCGGTGTACTACGACAGGCCCGGCTGGCGGACTACATGGGACATCAATTCAAACTCGGAATCAGCGGTCCTCGCGGGAGGCATCGGCGCCGTCAACGCCGCCCAACTCCAGGGACGCCTCTTGTACGATTCGGCGATATCCGGCGAAGGCCGCGCTAACTTGGGCGGGCTGACGGCTATCGGGGCGACGTTTCGCGAGGTCGCTGCGCCGTTGACCTGGAAAGAGGAACGATTACACAGCGAGGCGGAGGCCCGGCTGTTCGGCGGCACGGTGCAGGCCCAAGTCGAGGTGGGCCCCCTCGATCCGGAACTCCCAATCACGCTGACGGCCACGCTGACCAAGCTGAACCTGGAAACGTTCACGCGGGAATATCAGCCGCCGGCGACTTCGCTCACCGGCGTTACGGACGGAGAAGTTTCCCTGGTTTGGAACCGAAACGGACTGCAGGATTTGCGGGTCAAATTCGTGTCCACGGAACAGTTTTCGATAAACGCGAATTTGCTCCAGACGCTGCTGCTGTCGAAATATGTCAAGCAGGTTTCGCATGGCGAGAAATTGGACAAGATTATTGCTAAAGTTATCGGTGGCGAGGAGCAACGGGCCTTTGATCGGGCGGAATTGACGTTGCGTTTGGAAGACGGCGGGTTGAATGGGACCGTCGTCTTGCGAAGCAAGGCATTCAACCTTACGATTGACTTGATCATGACGCCGAGAGCCTTGGCCGAGGCCCTGCGACTGCAACAGGAAGCCCGTCTGGAACAGATTGCCGGTATTCGGATGCAACCGGCGCAATCAGGCGAATAAGCATGACGCAATGTCGTCTTAACCTAAGAAGAACGGACCAATTCAGAGGAGGACTGTCATGAGATCTCTCGTCGCGGTCGTATCAATAATGTTTGTAGTGCTGGGCTGCGTGATTACCACCCGCCATACCATTGACGCCCATATCGTGGTAGACATTCGACACATCGAAGAGCAAGCGGAGGACGTACTCGACTACATCGAAGGGAAGACGGATGGCCCACCGGCGGCCGGCGCGCCGGCGAAGGGCAAGTCGTCTCTTCTCGAACGAGGTCTCGAATTCGTGACTCCGATCCGGACGGCATACGCGGCCGAACTTAAGGCGACGTCCCCAAGACTCACAGAACTTGCCAAGTCCATGAAAGAGCGGTTCCCGAAACTGGAAGCGCTCGAAGCCAAGGGCTGTCTCGGCGAAGATAATCGCGGGTACGTGGACTTGCGGCCCTGCGAAGGACTCGAGGGCGAAGCGAAGAACGACGCGCAAAAGCTCGTCGCCGCCGAGAATGCCGACCGCAAGGCGTTCTATAAGGAGATCGCCGAGCAGAATACGGACCAAAACGTCACGTTGACCGTGGTCGAGCGTATCTATGCGCAGAAGCGCCTGGAGCGCGCTAAGCCGGGCGATATCTTCCAACTGCCGCCCACGGGCGAGGACTTCGATAAGTTCAAGACTTCGGCGTTGGGCAAGAAACTCGGCGCCGAATGCCAACCTGACGCGTGGGTGACGATCAAGTAAAGAGCAATGAGCAACGAGCAATGAGCAATGAGTCGCGCGCGACGCGTGAAGCAATGAGTTGGGGGCGCGTTCGCGCGCGTGGGTTGCTCGATGATCATTGATTGTCATGTGCATATCCTCAATGGCGAAGACCGACACCTGAGCGAACTGCTCTCGGCGGCGGACCGCGCCGGTATTGAAAAGTTGTGCATCTCGTCGCTCGGCCGGCAATGGGACGAATTCCCATCGGAGGAGCGTCTTGAGGAAGCAGCCGAGGACGCGCTCATGGCGTGCGCGAAATTCCCGGACCGCTTCATCGGCTTCACGTACGTCAGCGCGCAGCACGTCAACAAATCGCTCGAAGCGCTGGAGCGCTGCATTGCCAACGGCCCCTGTCGTTTGGTGAAGCTCTGGATTTCCCAATTCGCCGATGACCCGCGGCTTGATCCGATCATCCGGCGGGCTATCGAACTGGATGTGCCGGTGATGGCGCATGCCTGGATTAAAGCCACCGGCAATATGACCTGCGAATCTACGTATCATCACGTCGTGAACCTCGCCCAACGTTATCCCCAACTGCGCCTCTGGATGGCCCATTGCAGCGGACGCTGGGAGGAGGCCGCACGCGTCATCGCGCCGGCGCCGAATCTTTGTCTGGATATTTCCGGGGGCGAGCCGGAAAACGGCATCGTGGACTGCCTGGTAAAGCACGTGCCGCCGGAACGAATCTTCTTCGGTTCCGATGCGCCCGGCCGAAGTTTCACGGTGCAGATGTCCAAGGTCCTTTCCGCGTCCATCGCCGAACGTGACAAACAGAAGATACTCGGCGAAAACGTGCAACGGTGGTTGCATGATTGACATCAACGCCAAGCTCGGCCATTGGCCGTACCGGCCTGTGCCGGGATTGGACGATCTGCTGCGCGCTATGGACTCACTCGGCATTGAGCGGGCCTGCGTTTCGTCGCTCGACGCCGTCTTCTATCTCAACCCGCAGGATGGCAATGACGAGTTGGTGACGTGGGTGCAACCCCACCGGAACCGTTTGATCCCGCTGGCCGTGATCAAACCCACGTTCAGGGCGTGGCGCGAGGATCTGCGACGATGCTTCGAGGAGTATGGGATGCGCGGCGTGGTCTTGTATCCGAACTATCATCGCTACGAACTCACGTCGTCCTCCCTTCACGACCTGATGGAAACGTCAATCGCTCGGTCGGTTCCGGTTTTCCTCCAGGCGGGACTCGAAGACATTCGCCGCCAGTATGATCGCGAACGAATTTCGGAAGTTCCCGCCGCGCAAATCGGCCAAGTTGCACGCGCATTTCCCGCCGCGAAGGTGATCGCCCTTGGCCTGAAAATCGGCCAACCCGAACAAATGGGACAACCGCTGCCCGATAATCTCTTCTTCGACACCTCGAACTACGAGAAAATGGGCGAACTCGAATTTGCGGTCGAGCATTTCGGTCCCGGCAGAATCTTCTTCGGCACCAATTTCCCCCTGTTCAACGCCCGCGCCAACACTGACAAACTCCGCCTCGCGAACCTCGACGAAACCGCCCGCGGCAAAATCGGCAAAGAGAACGCCCGACACTTGCTCGGCCTCTGATTGCCGTAGCGCGCGCCCTCTGCGGCGGGCAAGTGGCTGGTACACCCGGGTTTGAGGGCGTGGATGGCAGCGATTTCGCGCGAAAAAGTGTGTATAAAGTGTGCATAAAGTGTGTATTTTTTTGTAACTTTTGGACATTTCTGTGCATAAAGTGTGTAAAAAGTGTGCTAAAAACGTGCACTTTTTTTCGGAAGGCGGGGCGACCCGCTTGCGCATAATTCGTAGTATGGGCAAATAGCGGTGGGGGTCGCTGGGTGCTTGGTCCAGGGATTGCCGGATTGACCCAGTGGACCCCGTGGACAGGATGGACCCCATGGACCGGATGGACGGAAGGGACGAGATGGACGGGGTCCACGAACGTGGCGCAGGGAAAACGGCATAGTTACCGAAGCCGCAGGGGGTTTGATTGGCTGGGTTGTGGTTGGCGCTGGACTTACAGGTGGCGGTAGTCGTTTTCATGTCGGTGTTTCTCCTTTGGCGGACGAATCCACGCTGCAAAACATCCCCTATATATATAGCTCCGGGCGTTGCACTGCACATGCGTAAATGGATAAAACTACGAAATATACTGAGAGGACCGCACGATTGCGGGGTGCGGAATGTGGAATTCGGAATAAACGGTACCGTCAGTCGGGCCGGGCATCGGTTCAGTCTTGCGTTTTGCATAAGTGATTTGTATGTCGGGGTTCGGTCCTCGGAGTCGCAAATATCCCTCTATATGTATAGTCCCCGGCGTTGCGGTGGTTGGAACAATCTGGAACACCGGAACTCAGGAATAAGGGCGACGGAACAGCAGGAAAGGTGAATCCAGAAACAGCAGCAATAAGTACGAGTCGGGAGAGGTATTGTTTGGTGCTGCCGCAACTCACGTTGTGCATGGGAATTAGACCACGCTAATGCGATGTTAAAGGCTACCATCTGGTCGCGAATACAAAGCAAAGCGTCCCTAGGCGAAATTAACCGAGTCGTGAGAGGGTGGTAAGAGTGCAGCGGAACCGGTCAACGTTTCGCTCCAGATGTCTTGCAAACCCCTTTATCCGGCAGATACTTCATCCTTCACGCTTCACCCTTCGTACTTCGTCTTTCGTCCTTCACACATCGTCCTTCATCCTTTTCATTTGTCCTTTATCCTTTGTGCTCTGTGCTTCCCTCGGCTTTGCCGAGGAGACCTACCGCTTCGAACGCATGTGGCCCACGCTGCAACAGCCGTGGTATTTCGAGGGCTGGGGCGATCTGGCCACCGACAGTTTGGGAAACGTGTACATCTTAGAGACCTATAACAATCGGGTTCGGAAATTCAACTCCGACGGTGTGTTCCAGACACAGTGGGGAACTGAGGGTGAAGAGCCGGGACAATTCAGCAGGCCTTCCGGGATTGCCATAAATGAATCTGACGAAGTGTTTGTATCGGATACCCTTAACACTCGCATCCAGAAATTTACTGGGCAAGGAGTGTATTTGAAGCATTGGGGCGTCTACGGGGGGGGGCCTGGACAGTTCCTGAGGCCTGGTCCCGTAGCGACCGATCACGCTGGAAACTTGTATGTTGCCGACACAGTAAACCGACGAATTCAGATTTACACGGCTGAAGGGCGGTATTTGAAACAATGGTCTTCCCTAAATCCAGATGACCCTACGCGCAGCGTTACCGAACTAGCGGTGGACGCTTTCGGAAACGTTTACCTCCTGTATTACTCCGAGAATCAATTTCGAAAATTCAGTTCAAACGGGGTTTATCTAACAGCGTGGGGAGGCTTTGGAAACGGGCCTGGGGAGTTTTATGGCCCGAACGACATAACCGTGGACGCTCTCGGGGCAATCTACGTCGCGGATACCAATAATCACCGCATTCAAAAGTTCGCTTCCGATGGCACATACGTGACGCAATGGGGGAATTCCTGGAGCGATCCCGATACAACACTGACAGCACCTTGGAAGATTAGCGTAGATGGGGGAGGCAAAGTCTGTATTCTCGGTGGATACGGTGACGACATTCGTGTTGTGAGGTTGAGCTTCGAAGGCGCTTTTCTTACGCAGTGGACGAGTGCGGGAGAGGGACCCGGGGAATTCGGACTTCCGTACGACATGGCGGTGGATGTCGGAGGAAATGTGTACGTGTGTGACCTTGACTCAACGAACAATCGAATTCAGAAATTCGATTCGGAAGGACGGTACCTGCGCGAATGGGGACCGGCAGGCCCGGGGCTAGCCGTGGACGCATTGAGGAATGTTTACGTCGCGGATACGGGTGATGCTAGTATTCGGAAATACTCGACCGATGGGGAATTTCTCATGCAGTGGGGTGGCCGGCAGCCCGTTCGTCCAGGCGACATTGAGACTCCCAGGAAGATCGACGTTGACGGGGCAGGAAACATCTATGTCGCGAATAGAGGTATCGTAAAATTCAGCCCAGCAGGAGCTTACGTGCTTGAGTGGCAAGACCCGGAGAATCTCGAAGACCCTTGGTACCCTACGGATCTGGCAGCCGACGCACTCGGCAATGTGTATGTGGCGGACAATTTTAAGAACCGCATCCTCAAATTCAGCCCGGACGGATCGTTGATCAGCCAGTGGGGACACCTTGGCGATGGCCCGGGTGAGTTCTGGATTCTTTATGGTTTGACTGTGGATATCGCCGGTGATGTGTATGTTGTAGATTCAGGGAACAGACGTGTCCAGAAGTTTGATGCTGACGGTACGTACCTGACGGAATGGGGCTCTCTGAATGAAGGGGCGAAGCCTAGTTCCGTAGCCGTCGATACATCAGGCAACGTTTTCATAGGCGAATTCGACAACCATATCGTGAAGTATAGTTGGCAGGGCGCATACCTGACGCAGTGGGGACACTCGGGAGCCGGCCCCGGGGAGTTCGATGAAATCGCCGGCATCGCGGTAGATGCGACGGGTAACGTGTATGTGGCGGATTGGGGAAACAATCGGGTCCAAAAGTTTAGCGGAGATGGTCTGTATCTGGCCGAGTTGAGAGTTTCCGGCGCGGAGAACAGCGCGTTTTCGTCTCCAACCGATGTAGCGACGGATGCTCTCGGGAACGCCTATGTACCATTTGGATTTAGAATTGTGCAGAAGTTCGCGCCTGACGGCGAATTCTTGACGCAACTGGGAAGCTCAACTGGCAATACCTCGGTGTTCTTCTCTCCAGTTGACGTAGCCGTGGACATCTCAAACAATGTTTATGTTGCTGACGGTACTCGCATTGTAAAGTTGGGTTGGCAGGGGGACTACCTGAGCGAGTGGGGGAATCCCGGGTCCGGACCTGGGGAGTTCTTTGGCGCAAGGTCTGTTGCGGTGGACAATTTTGGTTACGTCTACGTGGTCGACTCAGGTAACCACCGTATTCAAGAATTTAGCTCGGACGGCATATTCCAGACGGCGTGGGGTAGCCTCGGCCGCGGGCCAGGACAGTTTAACGGGGCGTTGGGCGTTGCAGTGGATGGTTTAGGTTACGTCTACGTGGCCGACGCAGGTAACCACCGTATTCAAACGTTTAGCTCGGATGGCATGTTCCAGATGGCGTTGGGTACCTACGGTTACGGGCCGGGCGAGTTTAAGTATCCAAGTGGCGTCGCAGTGGACAAATTCAGAAATATATACGTGCTCGAAATGTTCAATCATCGAGTACAAAAATTTCGCCTGGTCAATGGCACGATAAACGGGCGAGCGATCGTGGTTGCGGCGGGCGGGAAGTTTGCGGCGAACGACCTTTGGCAGGCAACGGGGCTGTGTGCGAACTTTGCGTATCGGGCGCTCACCTATCAGGGATTTGAAAAGGAAGGCATCCAATACTTGAGTTCCGATGTCCAGCTTGACCTGGACAATAACGGTCAAGCGGACGACGTAGATGGAGATTGTACGAAAGCAAATCTCGAGCAGGCTATCACGGTGTGGTCGGCGGATGCGGATGACTTGGTGGTGTATCTGATAGACCACGGCGGGAGCGGGACGTTTCGGTTAAATGCTACGGAGACGCTGAGTGCGGCGGAGTTGGCGGTGTGGCTTAATCAGGTTCAGGGCAAGGTCTCGGGCAAGGTAATTGTCATTTACGACGCTTGTCAGTCGGGGAGTTTTGTGGAGGTGTTGCGGGCGCCGGGACGCATCGTGATAACGAGCGCAGCGGCGGATGAGAATGCGTATTTTCTGAGCACGGGCACGATTTCGTTCTCGAATTTTTTCTGGACGCACGTCTTCAATGGCTACAGCGTATTGGAGGCGTTCAATTACGCGACGGCGGCGATCAGTCAGACGGTCAAGTTCCAGACGCCGCAATTGGACGATCCGGGGGGCTTGGCGGCGACGACGCACATCGGCAACGGGACGGTGATCAGCGCGGACGCGCCGGTCATTGGGGCCGTTCTGTCCAATCCGCAAACCGTGCTTTCGGGTACGACCTCGGCGGAATTGGCGGCAGATCCGGTGACCGACGCGCAGGGTGTAGCGCGGGTGTGGGCGGTTATCCAGCCGCCGGACTGGGCGCCACCGTCGGCCGATAATCCGGTGCAGAACTTGCCGTCGCTGGAAATGTTCCCGCGACCGGACAACTTGAACCGTTGGACTGGGACCTACAACGGCTTCATTTCCGAAGGCACGTATACCATTGCGGTTTACGCCCGCGACCGGGAGGGCAACACCTCGACGCCGTCCGTGACCTCGGTGAGCGTGAACAATCCGCTGTCGCGCAAGGCGATCATGTTCGCCGGGGCGACTCAGGCCGACTCGCTGTGGCCGGCCATCGAAAATGCGGTGCGGACGTCGCACAGTGCATTGCGGGGCCAGGGCTATTCCGATGAGGACATCCGCTTCTATAGCGCCACCACCATTCCTGGCGTGGACGGTCTGAACGTGTTGGCAAATCTTGAATCCGCCTTGACGTCCTGGGCTATGACCAACACGCAAGACGTGGTTGTGTTTTTGGTGGGCAACGGCGCGGACGGTGTGTTCGAATTGAATGACACAGAAACATTGTCGGCCGCCCAACTCGACGGGTGGCTGGATGGGTTGCAGGCCGCGTTACCCGGCAAAGTCACGCTGGTGTATGACGCCTCGCGCTCCGGCAGCTTTGTGGCCGCGCTGCTTCCGCCGGACGGCGAACAGCGAATCGTGATGGCGAGCGCGGATGCGGATGAAGCGGCCGCGTTCCTGTCCAACGGCGACGTGTCGTTCTCGAATTTCTTCTGGCGGCGGGTGCTCAATGGCAGCGATCTGGAGCGGGCGTTCAAACACGCGGCGGTGGCCATGAAGTTTTCGACCGGCGGACAGAATGCGCAATTGGATGACAACGCGAATGGCGTTGCGAACGAGCGGGAAGACGGCATCGTGTCGCGGGCCACGAGACTGGGTGCGGGAATCCTTCTCGCGGGGGATGATCCCTTGATCGGCTCGGTGACACCGGAACAGACGCTATCCGGAGAACTTTCCACGACGCTGTGGGCGGATCAAGTTACGACCACAGGGACGATTGCCCGCGTCTGGGCGGTGATTACGCCGCCGGGGTTCAGTGCGCGCAAAGCCGCCAAGAGCGTCAAAGCGATTACCGATTTGCCCACGGTGGAATTGAATCCCGCCGGCGACAACCGATACGAGGGTACATACGACGGATTCACCCAAGAGGGCGAATTCGCGATTGCAGTCTTCGCCCGCGATACGGATGGGGCGGTTTCGCTTCCGCTGCCGACGAAGGTTGTCCAGACGCAAGCGGCGAGCGGTGGCTCGGAAGACATTAACAGCGACGACACCGTGGATGCGGTAGATGTGCAATTGGTCATCAACGCTGCCTTGGGTATTGACACCGGGTACGTGTGCGACGTGGACAACAGTGGTGGGGTGGATGCCGTGGACGTGCAGAAGGTGATTAACGCGGCGTTGGGGATCATTTGATTCCGCCTGAGGCGGACAAGTGCGGATTGGGGATTGCGGATTGGGGAAGTGGCCCCCCTTTGGGTTTCCTCGGTGGACTTGACTGAAGCAGCGTTTGTTGGACGGGCACGGACGAGCATGGACGGGTGCGTGGCTATAAGCAAAACCGGGGGCTCTTCGTCATATTAGATCGTATGGTAAACTGTATTTGATGCAGGCAGGATTCCAGGTGAAACGGATGCCATGATTTCATTCATCACTTGCAGCAGGCGAGGACGCAAGCGGCGATTCTTGTGTCGCACATCGTATTCCTTGCTGCTTTCTTGGTTCGTTGCGGTCGGTGTCACGGCGCAATTTGCCTACGCGGTCGATCCGGATGCTTTTGAGCCGGATGACACGCCGGAGACGGCGTCCTGGATTGGGCTGAGCGGGGATTTGCAGGCGCACAATTTTCATGCGGCGGGGGATGAGGACTGGGCGGCGTTGTATGTGACGGACCCGAGTCATGTGACGTTTCAGACGCTGGGATTAGGCCTCAATTGCGATACGGTGCTGGAGGTCTACGCTGCGGATGGGACGACGCTGCTCGGTTCCGACGACAATTCGGGCGAGGAGGGTGGCGGCGCATCCACACTAATTCTATCCTTTTTCGAGAACACGGTGGTCTTCGTCCGGGTCAATCATAAAGACCCGCAGGTCGCGGGCGCAGGGACGGAGTATAACTTGAAAGTGTGGCGGGAGATTGGTCCGTGTATCGAATCGGCGACCATTACCGGCAACGTCACGGACTCGGTCTCGGGCGAACCGATTGCCGGCGCAGAGGTCGTCGTGGATGAGTTGCTGCCTTTCTCGTGGTTTTACACGGATCTTACCGGCAACTACGTGATCACTGGGCTATCATCGAATTTCGATACGGCCCCATACAATGTGCGTGCGCGCGCCTCGGGCTATGCCGATTCCGGTTCGCAACCCATCACGATGGTCTGCGGCGGTTCGGGTACGGCGAATTTCAGTTTGGCGTCCAACACACCCGAATTGTCCGTGAATCCGACTGAATTGAACTTCCCGGCGTCGGGTGGGGCGGACGAGGTTATGGTGCAAAACACCGGCGGCGGTACGTTGACGTGGGATGCGAGCATCGTGTCCGGCGACTGGTTCTCGATCCAAATCGCGAAGAAGACCGGCGACGGGAGCATTAGCGTGACGGCGCAGGCCAATCTTGCCGCAACCGCTCGGACGGGCAGGATTCGGGTAGAAGCCCCCGGGGCCAATAACAGTCCGATAGACGTGACCGTGAATCAGGTTGGGGACACGACGCCCCCGGCCGTGCCCGCCATCACCACAAATGGCGGTGTGGACTTCACGACGGCTACCGCCGCTCTCAACCTGGAAGGCACCTGCGGCGCGGATGCCGAGTCCATTCTCGTGAATGGTTCAACCGCTGGGGTCGCATATACCGCCGGCGCTACCACGTGGTTCTACGGGGGAGTTCTCGCGGAAGGGCCGAACATCTTCAGCGCGGTCGCGACGGATGCCGCGGGCAACCAGTCTGGGGCGGCCGGCATTACGATCACATTGGACTCGACCCCGCCTCCTGCACCGGTCATTACGACGAACGGCGGCGCGGATTTCACGACGGAGCAATCGGCGCTGACGCTGGAAGGCACGTGCGGTTCGGACACGGCGTCCATCCTGGTGAATGGCTCGACCACCGGGGTCACGTACGCGCCCGGGGCTACCACGTGGTCCTATGCCGGAGTGCTTGCGGAGGGACCGAACAATTTCAGCGTGGCGGCCCGGGATGCCCTCGGCAACCAGTCGGAGGCGGCTACCATCGTCATCACGCTCGATACGCGGCCCGTCTTGCAGGTTGAACCGAATCCGGTGAACTTCGGCGCCGCGGGAGGCGACGCCACGATCACGGTGCGGAATACGGGTCCGGGGACCTTGGTTTGGGATGCAGCGATCACTTCCGGGAACGACTGGCTTTCCATCTCGATATCCGCGTCGAAGATAACGGGCGACGGCACGATTGTGGTCACTGCGGAACCGAACTCCTCGCCGGATTCGCGGTCGGGGGCTATCGAAGTTTCGGCGCCCGGCGCCACGCCGAGTCAGGTCACGGTCAACGTGGTGCAAGCGGGAACGGAACTGCCGCCGGAGAACATTGATGGTCTGGGCGGGGTGGACGCGGTGGACGTGCAACTGGTCATTAACGCCGCGCTCTCGATTGATATTGGCGGGCTGGATGCGGACGTAAACGACGATGGCAATGTCAATGCCGTGGATGTACAGTTGGTGATCAATGCCGCGTTGGGGCTATGAGGCTCGGTTATCCGATGCGAACGCTATCTTAGACGGCCTGGACCGTCGTGATAGGCGCATGCGAGCAATGGTCCGCCAGGCATCGGTGAACCTACACATCGCCCAGCTCATCTACACGGCACGCACTGAAGCGGGACTTACGCAGGCCGAATTGGCAAGACACGTAGGCACCACTCAGTCGGTAATTGCTCGTTTAGAGGATGCTGACTATCAGGGACATTCTTTGTTGATGCTTCAACGCATCGCGACTGCGCTTAACCTGCAAGTAGAGGTGCGCTTTATTCGTAGACGTGCGCCGGCCACACGGACAAGATAGCCCTGAGGACTTGGGCCTTTCCTCGGTGCTGCCTCGTACCGATTCCGATTAAAACTTGACCTGTTGGCCATTTAGTTGTTATGCTGGTTTTTCTCTGCCGGTCTGCGGACCGGCAAATTTAGTGCATAGGAGGTCACGCGGTTCAAGTATGAATCAGGAAACCGAAGAACAAGTGGGGGGAAATCTCGCCGTGGAAGGCGGATTGGAACAGCCGCTTTCGCCCGAAGAAATGGAGGAAGTCTACAAGCAGAGCATGCAGAGCTTCCGGGAAGGCGAAGTGGTGCGGGGCCGGGTCGTGGAAGTCTTTCCGGACTTTGCGTTGGTAGACATCGGCTATAAGAGCGAGGGGAAGATCGCGGTCGAGGAGTTTCCCAATCGGCATGACATTCGCGTTGGGGACGAGTTCGACGTCTATATTGATCAGCCCGAGAACGAAGAGGGTATGCCGGTACTCTCGAAAATCAAGGCGGATAAAATCCGGAATTGGGCGCATATCCAGGAAGTTTACGATAGAGACGGGGTGATCGAAGGGCGTATCGTCCGGCGCGTCAAGGGCGGTCTCAAGGTGGATATCGGCGTAGACGCTTTCATGCCGGCGAGCCAGTTGACGTGGCGTCCGACCAGCGATTTGGACCGCTACCTGGGCCAGACGATGGAAGTCAAGATCATCAAGTTGACGCGGCGTCGCCGGAACGTGGTGGTAAGTCGGCGGAAATTGCTGGAAGAGCAACGGGCCGGTGAAAAGAGCCGCTTGCTCTCGACGATCCAGATCGGCCAAGTGATCATGGGCGAAGTGAAGAATATTACCGATTTCGGCGCGTTTGTGGACGTGGGCGGCATTGACGGTCTGCTCCACGTGACCGATATGTCGTGGGGCCGCATCAAGCATCCGTCGCAAGCGGTTTCGGTCGGCCAACGGCTCGAGGTCAAGGTGCTGAATTTTGACCCGGAGACCGAACGGATCAGCCTGGGTCTCAAGCAAAAGAGCGAGAACCCCTGGAAGTCAGCGCTGAATCGTTATCCCCCGGGCGGCGTGGTCCATGGCCGCGTGGTGAGCATGACGGACTACGGCGCCTTCGTCCAGATCGAGAGTGGCATTGAAGGCATGGTGCACGTCAGCGAGATGAGTTGGACGCGTCGGGTGCGCCATCCGAACGAAGTGTTGTCCATGGAGCAGGAAGTGAACGTGATGGTGTTGAGCGTAGACCCGGAAGCGGAAAAGATCGCGCTGGGTCTTAAGCAGACGCTCCCCAATCCATGGAAGGACTTGGAGGGTCGCTATCCGATTGGCTCGGTGGTGAAGAGTACGGTGCGCAATTTGACCGACTATGGCGCGTTCGTGGAGATCGAGCCGGGGATAGACGCGTTGTTGCACGTGAGCGACATATCCTGGACGAAGAAGGTGTCGAATCCGTCTGAGGTGTTGCAGAAGGGCCAGGAAGTCCACGTCAAAATCCTGAATATTGACTCGGACGCGGAAAAGATCAACGTGGGGCTCAAGCAACTCGAAACGGATCCGTGGCAGACGCTTATCGAGCGCTTGCGGCTGGGTTCACATGTCGAGGTGGAGATCGCCAAGCTGGTCAGCTTCGGGGCGTTTGCGCGGCTCGAAAACGGCATCGAAGGTCTGATTCACGTCAGTGAACTTTCGCGGGAACGGGTTCAGAAGCCCGAGGAAGTGGTTTCGGTGGGCGATAAGGTGGTGGCGAAAGTCATCAGTATTGATCCCTCCGAGCGGAAAATCGGATTAAGCATTCGTGAATACCAGCGCGATCTCGACGCGCAGGCGCAGGCGCAATACGCGCAGAGCGGTTCCGGGTCGGTAAGCATTGGCGACGTGGTTGGCGATTCGGTGCCGCGTTCACTGCTGCAGGAAGGCAAGTCGTTTTCAGACGCGGCCAATGAGATGATGCAGCAGATGGGCGGCGAGTCTTCGGACGGGACTGCGGCGGAAGTTCCGACGGAGAATGCGTCCGTCCACGAGGGTCAGTAGCTGGAGCGAATGTGAGAGTTTGCCGCGCGTCTCCCCGAAAGGGCGATGCGCGGTCTTTTTTTGAACTGCGTTTGACTCGTGCGGAAGGGTGGGTCTAGGCTATCTAAAGAGGTAGGGCGCGACGTCGTTCGTCCTCTCGGCAGCAATTCCGGCTCAGTCGGCAAAGCCATTTCGTAATGATGTGCATAGCCGGGTGGGTAACAGACGGTATCATTCCTGACCGTCAATTGAAATCCGTGGAGCGATACATGAAAACGGCGAAAACGATCAAACATAAACTCTCCGGACAGACCATGAGCGGCGCGGACATGGTCTTGCAGGTCCTCGCCGACGAAGGCGTGGACACCATCTTCGGCTATAGCGGCGGCGCGATCCTGCCTACGTACGACGCTATCTTCCGCTATAACGCCTCGCCGACGCGGCAGCGTGACATCCGGTTGATTGTCCCCGCCAACGAACAGGGGGCGGGTTTTATGGCGGCCGGTTACTCGCGGGCCAGTGGACGCGTTGGCGTCTCGATGGTGACCTCCGGTCCGGGAGCGACCAATTCGGTTACGCCGATCCGGGACTGCATGGCCGATTCCATTCCCACGGTCCTGATTTCCGGGCAGGTGCCGCGGCAGGCCATCGGATCGGATGCTTTCCAGGAGGCGCCGGTTTTTAATCTCATGAGCGCGTGCTCCAAGCACATGTTCCTTGTTTCGCGGCCGGAAGAATTGGAGGCCACGGTGCGGACGGCCTTCGAGATAGCACGCAGCGGTCGGCCTGGGCCGGTGGTGATTGATGTGCCGAAGGACGTGCAGAACTGGGTGGGGGAGTTCAAGGGAGAGGGTTTACTTCATTTCCGGGGCTACGAGACCCGGATGGCGCGGCTCCGGGCGTCGCGTCTTACCAAGTCTGAATGCGCCGAATTCTTCCGGTTGTTGGAGAGCAGCGAACGCCCGCTGATCTATGCCGGGGGCGGCGTCATAAACGGGAATGCGGCGCTGGAACTCCGGGCATTTGTCAATCGGTTTCACGTCCCGGTCGTGACCACGTTAATGGGTATCGGGGGCATGGACACGACCAGCGAGTATTCGCTGCATATGTTGGGCATGCACGGGACCGCGTACGCCAACTACAGCGTGGAAGACTGCGATTTTCTGATCACGGTTGGAGCGCGTTTCGATGACCGAGTCGCTGGAAAGGTGCCGGAGTTTGCGCCCAAGGCGAAGTACATCGTCCATTTGGATATTGATGCCGCCGAGATCGGCAAGGTCAAAGGCGTCCACTGGTCCCATGTCGGCGACTTGAGGCAGGCGTTGTCCGATCTGACGGAGGCGGGTAAGAATTTTCAGAAGGATTTCACTCCCTGGCTGAAGTACGTGCATCACTTGAAGAGGAAACATGCCCTGAATTACGAACGCAACAGCGATCTCATCCAGCCGCAGTATGTCATTGAATGTTTGAACGAGATTACGCGGGGCGAGGCGATTGTGACGACCGGCGTCGGGCAGCATCAGATGTGGGCTGCGCAGTATTTCGACTTCCATCGGCCCCGTTCGTTTCTTACTTCCGGCAGCATGGGCACGATGGGATTTGGCTTACCGGCGGCCATCGGGGCACAGGTGGCGTGCCCGGACCGGCCGGTCATTGACATTGACGGGGATGGCAGCCTGCGGATGAATCTCGGCGAATTGGAGACGCTGACCACGTACAACATACCGGTGAAGGTCGTCTTACTGAATAATCTTGGGGACGGGATGGTACGGCAGTGGCAGGCGTTGTACTTCGGCGACCGCTTTTCGGGGAGTGACAAATCGCTTCATAAGAAGGATTTCATAAAGGCGGCGGAGGCGGATGGGTTTGAATTCGCTCAGCGCCTGACGGAACCGGGTGAGGTGAAGAAAACGTTGACGCAACTCGTCGCGCAGAAAGGGCCGGCGTTCCTTGAAGTTATGATCGATCCGAACGCGCACGTGTATCCGATGGTGGGTCCGGGCATGGGCTACAAGGACATGGTGACGGGGAAATACATCACGCCTCGCGAAAAGGCGGCCGAGAAAGCCGAAGCCGAGATTGACATGACCAAAATCCCGGATTTGTTCTGACAATCGTCCCCTGTCGTGCGCTAGGTTGTTCGGCCCCTTCGTTCCCTCAGTTCTCGGATGCGGCCGTGCCAGTATCTCGGCCGCCGCTTTTGGTGGGTCACCGCCACGACAACGATCAAGTCTGCTTCAACCGAATACAGCACTGAATAGGGGAAGTGAGGCAATACCTTTCGTCGCAAGCCGGTGCCGACAGACAGCGCCGTGTACGGATGGTCGAGGATGAAAGCAATTCCTTTTCGAACTTCGGCAGCAAATGTCAATTCCACACCGGGCACTTGTTTTTCGTAGTATCGGACCGCCTCACGAAACTCTTCCTCGGCGCCAGGAAGAAATTCTATTCTCACGAGAGGTCGGCCAAGACTCTTCGAAACACCTCGTCGGCTGGAATACCTTGAACTGTCCCTTCTCGGAATTCCTTCAGGCGACGTGCTGCTTCTTCAAGCCAAAGTCGCTCGATTTCAGAATCCGACGGTTCGTCTAAGCTGAGAAGAAGTCTCCCGACCAATTGCGCACGGTCTTCAAGCGTGAGTGCCATGGCCTCGGCCATGACATTGTCCAGTTTGTTGGCCATAGACGTTTCTCCAATACTCTTTGCTGGTTTCCGTTCTGGGCAACACGTCGGTAATTGATCATGCCATAAAATGCATGCTTGTACCAAGGGCCTGAAGCTAGTCTAAAAGCGGAAACCTGACGCGGCGGCCTTCGTTCGCTGCTCGGTAGGCGCCGAGGATCATTTCGACGGCTACGCGGCCGTCGTGGGCGGTGGCGGCGGGCGGTGTTTCGTTGAGGAGCGAGTCCACCCAGGGGCGGGGAATGGCGCGGATGCGCATGCCGTGGTCGGTAACTTTCGGGATATCGTCGAAAACGTGCCAGCTAGAGCTACCGTATCTAAACATCTTGAGGGGAGGGCCGTCCGGGCAGCGCGGCACGCCGCAGGAGGGCGCGTCACCGTAGTTCTGGATCAGACAGCCCTTCTCGCCATAGACCTCGGTCGTGTTCTCGGCGACGAGGACCGTGGAGCTGTTGACCAGGATGCCCATCTCGCCGTGCGCGAATCGGTATACGGCTACGCCGTTGTCGTCGGGCGCGACGTTGGTCAATATATTGTCAATCTCCGCGATCACGCTGACCGGCTTGCCGAGAATCCAATGGAACCAGTCGGCGGGGTGGGATGCGTCGTCCATGAACATTCCCATATTCTTGTCGGCCTCGATGTGCCAATGCGTCGGGCCGTTGATAAACGTTTCCTGGAAGAGGACGCCGATACAATGGCGGCGGCGGATAACGCCGATCTTTCCCAGTTCCCCGCTCTGGATGATTTCCCGGATTCGGATATTCGCCGGATCATGCCGCATCTGAAACGCCATCGCGAAGTGGACGCCAGCCTTGTCCACAGCGGCGATGATGCGGTCGCAGTCTTGCAGCGACAACGCCATCGGTTTCTGACATAGGATGTGTTTCCCGGCTTGGGCGGCGGCCACGCACAACTCTGCATGGCGGTTGGTCTCGCTGCCGACGATCACCGCCTGCACGTCGGGATTTCGCAGAACATCTTCGACGTGCGGCGAGTATTTCATGCCCGTACGTTCGCAAATGGGGCGGCCACGCTCGGGGCGGTCGTCGTAGGCGGCCACGAGGCGAACGTCTGGAAACGGTTTCATCACGTCGGCGTAGGCCGTGACGTGACCATGGGCGAAACTCAAGAATCCGATACCGATGGGCGCTTTCATGATTGTTCCCCACAACGTCCAAGAACGATCACGGTTCTACCTGAAGGTTCCGGATTAGTCAACCTGATCGAAGATGTATACTGAAACCTTGTCCCCTAGAGTTCGGACATTTTACTCCCATTACAAATGGGCGCTACGGCACGACGTCAATCGGATTGACATGTCTGACGGGGTTGCGCTACACCTGACACGGTTATTTTTTCGAGGTGCGAATGACCAGAAAACAGTATCGCTACGCGTTTCCCCGGCCGATGGTGTCGGCGGATGCGGTCGTCTTCACGCGGCGGCACCGGCGACTGGAAGTATTGCTCGTAAAGCGTAAGAATGAGCCGTTCGCCGGGTGCTGGGCGCTGCCTGGAGGCTTTGTCGAGATGGAAGAAACCATCGAGGAGGCTGTGCGGCGAGAGTTAGAAGAGGAAACGGGGGTCAGCCAGGTTCGGCTGAGGCAGTTTTGCACGTTCGGCGATCCGGGGCGCGATCCGCGTGGGCGCTCGATCACCATCGCCTACGTCGGCGTTACGGACTGGCGCCGGCATACGCCGAAGGCGGATGATGATGCGGCTGAGGCTGCGTGGTTCCCGGTGAACGATTTGCCCCAATTGGCGTTTGATCATAATGAGATCATCCGGCAAGCGAGGCGAGCGATGAAGACACAGTAGACGGCCGGACGTTGCCGCGATGAATTGGAGGTAGCGGCGTGATGAAGATTGAACCCACGGATGCCTTGATCGTAGTAGACGTGCAGAACGATTTCTGTCGTGGTGGCGCGCTGGCGGTCGAGGCGGGCGATGAAGTTGTACCGGTGATAAATGGCGTGATTCCGCGTTTTCTGTATGCGGCTTTTACCCGTGACTGGCATCCCCACGACCATTGCAGTTTCAGCGACGACCCGCAATGGGTGGACAAAAGCTGGCCGCGGCATTGTGTGCAGAATACCCGCGGCGCCGAATTTCATCCGGGGCTGCAGGTGCCCGCCAAGTCGCTGATTATCAGCAAAGGGAACCAGACCCATCGGGAAGCATATAGCGGCTTCCAGGGAACGCCGCTTGACGCGGAATTGCGTGCGCGCCACGTGAACCGCATCTTCGTTGGCGGGCTCGCGACGGATTATTGCGTAAAGACGACGGCCCTCGACGGAGCACGAAATGGGTTTCAGGTCGTTTTGCTCGAAGATGCGTGCCGCGGCGTGGACCGGCCGGCCGGCAGCGTGGCCAAAGCGGTGGCCGAGATGAATCAGGCGGGGGTTACCGTGACTACCACGGGAGATTTGAGCTGACTATGTCCGTTTCCCCCTGGCAGACACGAACGGGCATGGCGCTCCTGACCGATCTGTACCAACTGACGATGATTGCCGGGTATCGGAAGGAAGGGCGCGCGGGGCTTCAGGTCTGCTTTGAGTACTTCTTCCGCAATCTGCCGCGGCACGCGGGGTTCGGTATTGCGGCCGGTCTCGAACCGTTTCTCGATTATCTCGAGCATCTGCGTTTCGAGCCGGACGATCTCGAATACCTCCGCTCGCTCAAGATGTTTGATGAGGATTTCCTCGAGTTCCTCCGGGATTTTCGACCGACCTGCACGGTCCGTGCCATTCCGGAAGGGACGCTCGTTTTCCCGCATGAACCGATCGTCCAGATCGACGGGCCTATTCTCGAGGCTCAGTTTCTCGAAACGGCGCTCCTCAACATGTTGAACTTCCAGACCCTCATCGCGACCAAGGCCGCGCGCATCTGCCTCGCGGCCACCGGCGAACCGGTGCTCGAATTCGGGTTGCGGCGCGCCCACGGTCCCGACGGCGGCCTGAGCGGCTCTCGCGCGGCGTACCTCGGGGGCTGCTCATCCACCTCGAATGTTCTGGCCGGTAAGACCTACGGGATTCCCGTCGCCGGTACGCACGCGCACAGTTGGGTGATGAGCTTTCCGAGCGAACTCGAGGCCTTTCGAGCCTTCGCCCGGATATATCCGGAACGCTGCGTGCTGTTGGTAGACACCTACGATACCATCGAGAGCGGCGTACCCAACGCCATAACCGTGTACCAGGAAATGCGCGCGCAGGGATTCGATGTCCGCGCGGCCATCCGGCTCGATTCGGGCGACTTGGCCAAGTTGAGCAAGACGGCCTACCGAATGATGACCGAAGCCGGGCTCGAGAACCCGCTGATCGTAGGCTCCAACGACCTGGAAGAAGATTTGATTGCCGACCTGAAACGACAGGGCGCGAAGATCAACGCGTGGGGCGTCGGCACGAATCTCATCACGTCCTGGGATTGTCCCGCACTGAGCGGCGTATATAAATTAGTGGCGATTCACGAGAACGGCGAGTGGCAGCCCCGCATCAAAATCTCTTCGAACATCGCCAAGGCCACGGACCCCGGCCGCAAACAACTGGTGCGGTATTATGGCGAAGGCGACGTCCCCATCGGCGATGTTTTGTATGAGCAAGACGAGACCTGGGAAGAATCCGGCACGATCCTCGGACGCCACCGTTCTCAGCCGCATATAGACGCGCGACTACGCGGCGCAGTACGGGGCGAACCGCTGCTGGGGGTCGTATTTGCCAGAGGCCGCCGCGTGCGCGAACCGCGGCCCGTCCACGAAATCCGGCAACATGCTCAAGAACAAGTCGCGTCGCTCCCCGATGAATTCAAGCGGCTCCGCAACCCGGAAATTTACCGGGTCATACTTTCCCCCGCAATCGGCCAACTTAAGGACGAAATGCTCAAGAACCCGGATTTGGCGTAGTTGGTGGGCAATCAGTGACCTTACTTCAGGTCCATGTGTCTTACGCGGATGAGTCGGTGGCCGAGCATGTCCACGGCGGCTTGGCTTTGCTCGAGTATGATGTAGCCCAGCAGCGGATCATACGTGCCGTTTTCTGGTTGCATTTCGATGAACAAAACGTCGTTATGAATAGGGGGGAAACCTTCGATCTGAATCTTGACCGGCCCGTAGAGTTCCCCTTTTATGGTCTGTTGATTTGCGATTTCCACATTCACTTCCTGTAGACGTTCGAGCGGGCCGAGTCTTTCTTTCCAGACCTGGGGCAAGACGAGATAAGATGTACCTGTATCAACGAGGGCGTCGCAACGGCACTGTCTTGCCGGCTCCGCAACGTTCTGCACGCTTACCGATGCGACGATTCTTCCCATAGTTTCCACCGATCCCGAATCGAAGTATAGCAATAAGCTCTGCCCGTTTCATTCTGCGGACCACCAATTGCTGTTCTGCGCGCCACCGCATGCGGCCCTAACAAGGGTTGTGCGACAGCCCGCGCTCTGCGGCGGGCTAGAACGCCCGACGGCGTTACTAGGAACGCGGCTTTTGCGGCGGACGCGTTTTGTGGTGTGTCCGTCAGGATAAACCGAGGTGGGTGGGTTTTTCCGCTGACGATGAAAAGTGGGGGCTTGGGGAATAGAGCCCGAATTGGAATACTTTGGCTCCGGAGCCGGAGTCGTGATTACGAGCTACGAGTACGCGCACGAGTACGAAGCTCGATTACGAATCTCGATTCTCGATTACGATACCCGAGCCCCGACTTTTCTCTCTGAGACGCCCCTTCAAGTATAATGCTGTGCACCAGGGGAGATGTTGGCATGCGATTGGTACGCATAGGGGTAGCGGCGGTTTCCGTGAAGGTGGCGGATTTTGCCGGTAACGCGGAGCGTCTGCGCGCCGTGATCGCCGAGGCGCACACTGCGGGGGTCCATTTGCTGGTTGCGCCGGAGTTGGCGATTTCGGGGTATAGCCTCGAAGACCGCATTTTCTGGGCGGACATCGTGCGCGAAAGCTGGGAAACGCTGCTCAGCCTGGCCCAGGACTGCGCCGGGATGAGTATGTTCGTGGGACTGCCAGTCAGCGCGAACGCGCTGCTATACAACGCTTCCGCATTCATCCACAACCGCAACGTTTGCGGTCTCATTCTCAAGAAATATCTGCCGACGTACAGTATCTTTTACGAGGGACGCAACTGGACGCCGTGGTTGGAGGGCGTGACCCAGATCAACGGCGTGCCCGCCGGCGATCTCGCTTTCCGACTGCCGTTCGGCATGGTCAGCGCGGAAATTTGCGAGGACCTGTGGTCGCCGCAAACTCCGGCCTACCAGCGCGTGCTCGCCGGGGCAGAGATCATCTGCAACGGCAGCGCTTCGCCGTTTACGCCGCGCAAGAACGAGTATCGGCGTCGGCTGGTACAAGGCGCGGCGGGCAATCTGATGTGCGTTTATGCTTACGCGAACCTTCTGGGATGCGATAGCAGCCGACTGGTCTTCGACGGCGGTGGATTCGTAGCGACGCCGGACAGTGTGGTCGTGGAAGGGCCGATACTTTCGAAAGCGCCGTGGACGCTCACGACCGCGGTAGTGAATCTAGACGACATCCGGCGCCTGCGCGCGGAAAACACAACGTGGCGGCAGGATG
The DNA here is from genome assembly GCA_016209895.1 of Candidatus Hydrogenedentota bacterium. GTDB lineage: Bacteria > Hydrogenedentota > Hydrogenedentia > Hydrogenedentales > SLHB01 > JACQVH01. Next base: position 23,428 of record JACQVH010000168.1, read on the forward strand.
CCGCCCGGAACCACGGGACGGTCCGGGTGCAAGTCATCGAAGCGGGCGAGAATCGTTTTGAGCCCGCGCCCGTAGCGGATTATGCGGCGCTTTTGCCCAAGAGCTTCTTCATGCCGGAGTCGCATCCGGCGCAGGACGAAGCGGAACTATGCTTGAATGAATTGTTCGACGCGTTGGTCCTGGGGCTACGGGACTATTTTGAGAAGGTGGGGGTCTTCGAACGGTTCCTGGTGGCGTTGTCCGGCGGTCGGGACAGCGCCCTGTGCCTGCTTCTCGCGGTACACGCCGCGAAGAGCTTGAACAACGGTCACGACGCGGCCCAATACGCGAAACGTATTCAAGTTGTGTATCTACCCAATCGCCAATACAGCAGCAGCGCGACCGAAGAGGCGGCGCGATCATTGGCCCAGGAACTCGGCGTGCAATTCCAGGTGGTTGCGATCGAAGAAGAGGCGAAGGTGGCGCTCGCCAAGGCGGCGGAACTCATGGGCGGAGAAGACCGCGTGACGCCGCTGGCCCGGCAGAATCTTCAGGCGCGCGTGCGCGGCAATATGATGCTGAACTGGGCCAACAGCGCCAACGCCCTGCTGCTCGTAACGTCCAACCTCAGCGAGGCGGCGGTCGGTTACACCACCACCGGCGGCGACAACCAGGGCGGCTATTCGCCCATCGCCAATGTACCGAAGACGCTGGTGAGCCTCCTGGTGCAGCACATTGCGAAACGTGACAACCTGCGCGCGCTCCAGAAAGTGCTAGCCATTCCGCCGAGCGCGGAACTCGCCCCCGACCAGCGCGACGAGGCGGACCTGATGCCGTATGTCATCCTCGATGATCTGATGTATCTCTTCGCCAAGCGGCGCATGTCGTTGGTGGATTGCTGGCGAATCTTGTGTCACCGGCACAAGGACCACAACGCGGAACAACTGCGGACGTGGACGGCGCGCTTCGGCAAGCTATTCGTCCATAATCAATGGAAACGCGAGCAACTCCCCGTCACCATGAAGGTCATGGACCTCGACCTCGATCCCAAGACCGGATTCCGCTTCCCCGTCACCCAAAGCATCGAACACGAACTCGAAGACCTCGCCGCCGCCAAGCCGGAATAACATCGGGGCTCATGCCTGGACTCCCTTAGGGTCTTTTCTGATAGTAGAACCCTTCTGTCGGGCCGGAGGTACTGAAAACTCGGACGAGTCCAGTTCCTCCGCTCTGGACCAATGGCACGTCGGCGGTCTTACTGATAATTCGCTGTAGGGATAGCATCTGATTATGATACACCTCACCCGTCTCGGGAACCGGGGGAACACCAGGAAATTGTCTCATAATCTCCTCAGGTATCGTAAATTCGCCATCATCGCGTGCGCGGCACACGAACCATTTATCAGGGTCGTTTGGGACTGAATTGCTGTGTCGCCACCACTCGTGAAAGATGATTAAGACGCTGACCTCGCTTTCTGAGACAGTTTCCCACGTTAGGGTGAATCTTCTCGTGACGTCAATCGGATTGGTCAGCGTAAGTTGACCGTCGTAAGGCCGGTTGGGACCAGGCCAAGAGGTCAATCGAACATTTCGTGGGATATCTACCGTGCTTTGGAAGGAGCCTAGATCGTACCCACCCGGCCAGGATACCGTGGCTGGCGGGAGAGGTAGGTCAAGATGCCTCCAATATTCGTCGTCTTGCGTGTAACTATTAAAGAACGTATTCTGGGCGAGCGCATAGACCGGGGAGGGCCAGGCATAGTAGTAGAACCAGTTGTTTGAACCGGAGCGTTGGAGGCGTTCGACCGGGCCTGTCCGTCGCCCGACTTCGAGCGTTCCTGGACCGCCGGGGTCCAAGCTCACGAATGACTTCTGAGCCGCTACGAACGCCAATAAGTCAGTCCGCCAATCGGGGTCAGAAGTGCGACTAGGGGTATCGATTCCGAACGCCCATTTGTGGAGTGTCCTTTCACTATCGAATTGGGCGTATGCGTCTGGCTCAAGTTGCTCCCCCGACCCCGCTAGCGAAAATGGAAAGTACGACGTTGCATGCAGGAATTCAAGCCACGCCAACAGGGAAGTTGTCGGACCGAGTGCGAACGAGGCTACGCACTGCACGGTACCCTCGGGGTACCACCCCTCGTTTTGCCAAGCGTCAACGTGAATAACACCAACCGAGTCGCCGTTCTTCGGAGTCTGTTGTTGCAACGCTACCTGCACGCAGTCTCCCGCGACACAACTGCCCCCCGGGTTCGTATGTACGGTGATCGCGGGTGCCGAGTTCGTGAATACCGTCGCGTCGTTATCGCCGGGGACCCGGACACAAAAGTAGCCGGCTTCATCCGTTGGCGCGCTTTCCTGCTGTATTCCTGTGTGGTCGAGTTCGTATTCCCACTTCTTGAATACGACTTGAACCTGGATACCGGCCACCGCGTTGCCCTGTTCATCGCGTACGTAGCCGCTCACACACGAGTCCAGCGTAATGAGCTCTACCGTGGCGCAGTTTCCGAGTTCGCAATCGCCCGAAGGATTGGTGTGCACTGTGACCGGTTCCCAGGCGGGCCAACCTGTGGTATATAGCGTCAAACCCATATTTCCAGGGGTCTCGAGACAGAAGTAGCCAAACTGGTTGGTCAACGTCCAATCGCCCAACGAGGTGAGTACCGGAATGTCGGCGAGTGGATTCCCGAGATGATCTTTGACATAACCGCTCACACAAGATAGGTAGACTATGAAATCTTGAACAATTGTGCATCCACCTGAACTGCATCTGGCTGTGACGTTAGGCACCCAAACGATGCGCGAAGCCATCACGACAGGCCAGCCCGGCAGATACACGTCGAGGCGCACCTGCGAACCCCGCTTGACATCAATGCAGAAATAACCGCTGGCGTCCGTACGAGCCGGCGAGCTTTCACCGTAATAGTCCAGACCGACGGCTTCGACGCGTGCACGGGCAATCGGGGTTCCGTTCGTGTCCTTGACGTAGCCGGAGAGGCAGTGCTTGTCTGAAATCGGAGCATCGCAGTTCCACCAGGACAGGTGCGGCACTTCGGCGAAGTAGGCGAGGCCGGTGCCGTTGGAGGCGGTGGCCACAGTGCCCGAACCGGACTCCACCCATAGGCCGAGGGTTTCATCGAAATACCACAATGGGACTGATTGCCCGGTCTCGAGTGGCGTGCCCGGCGGAAGTGCGAGTTCAACTTCGGCGGTAGTGCCGTCGGCGAGGTTTAGCGGTTCGCCGTTCTGCGTGACGCGGAAATCGGCGAGGGCGAAGCTTTCCAATTGGACTGGTTCCCCATTCTTGGCCGATGATATTCCAACGAACTCGCCCGGAAACGCCGCGAAATCGGCCTCATTGGTGACATCCAGGGCCGTAATCTGAACCTGAACTTCCCCGGTCACACTCTTCTTCTGAGCATTGACAATGGAACTGGGCGCAAACTGGATACGGTTCCCCGACCCGTCTGCGACTTCGCCGCCCTGTGTCGCATCGAACGTGACCGGTTGGCTCAAACGCTTGAGCACGGAATTTACCGTCGTCTCCGCATCCGGGAGTACATCTACCGCGCGGCTGTCACTGGTGTAATCTGCCGCGACAAAGTTGACGACCACCGGTCCGGCAGGTACCCCCTGGAGTTCGTAGAAACCGTCTGCGCCGGTTGACACAACGTTACCGAGGTTGGTCCGGACCTCCGCGCCGAGGACCGCGTTGCCGTCCGTGTCTTGCACCCAGCCCGCGATGCTCCCCGTGGGCGGCGGGACCGACGGGCGTTGGACCGCCACTTGGACGCAGTCGCCCGCCTCGCAACTGGTCCCAGAATTGGTAAGCACCCTGATCGGCTGCGCGCCTTCCACGGAAATCGTGGCCTCGGCATTGGCGGGCCCTCGAACACAGAAGCGGCCGGTGTCATCCGTGGTCGTCGCGTCTTCGGTCACGCCCTGGGCGATGCCCCACTGGGTGAAGGTCACGCGCACCGGAGTTCCCGCCACCGGGTCGTTGTGCTCATTGCGGACATAGCCACTCAGACACGAACCGGACACACTCAACTCTACGGAAGCGCAATCTCCCAGCGTACAATCGCCGGAAGAAGGAGTATGTACCACGACCGGTTCAATCTCGGCCAATCCGGTGGCGTACAACGCCAGGTCCACGTTTTCGGCGGTGGGCATACAGAAGTATCCGCGTGCGTCGGTCGGGGCGAGGTCCCCCAACGAACTGAGTACCAGAACGTCCGCCAGCGGACTACCGGTGCGATCCTTGACGTAGCCGCTCACGCAGGAAGGATGATCGTTCCCGATTGGCGGTATCTCCGGCGGTACCAGCGGATTCGTGCCGTCGAGCATTTCCTGCCCGTCCGGGATGCCGTCGCCGTCTGAGTCCTGACCGTTAATGAGGGTTCCGAGCCGCGCTTCCGCCACGTCCGCTAGCCCATCGTCATCCGCGTCAATGTCCATTGCCAGCGCGGCGTTGATGACCATCTGCACGTCCACGGCATCTATGATGCCGCCGTAATCAATATCCCCCAGCGGGACGACCGCCAGCCCCAACGCGCCATTGATCACCAACTGCACATCCACCGCATCCACCTGCCCGGTCGAATTTACATCGCCCGCCACCGGCACCGCCTGCGCGGACAGCGAAAGCAACAGGACTATGCACACAATGATCCGTGATGACCAACCCCATGCCGATTTCATGATCGCGTCCCCTTATCTTCCAAGACCGGTTCCCGGCTTCGAGTCTTTTTCGTCCTCTTCGGTGTCAAGAATTAGGTGCGATTCAGGCGCGGCGGTGGAAGTGCCCGATCGCGAAGAATCCGCGTCCCAAACGTCGTCGTGGTAACGGTACCAGAACCTTGCAAAGTGGTAGTGCGTGCCAATGGTTCTAACGAAGCCTGAGCCACCACTCCTGGCCAAAGGAACTTCGACGACAGAAGATGTCATTCGTTGGACCGACAGTTCCTGATAGTAACTCACGCCACCCCGCTCGGGCGTAGGCGGGACACCGGGTAACTGGAGCATAACTTCACGCGGTATGGTGAACGAACCGTCATCCTGGGCGTTACAAGCGAGAAATCCGAATCCCTCCCTCTGTAGTGGAAACTCAAAAGGAGTGTAGATCCACCACCTTATGACCAATTCGATCCGAACCATGGCGTTGCTGCTGGCGACCGTTTCCCAGGTAACAGTGAGCGGCTGTGTGGTATCCAACACTTCGTTCAACACCGCTGGCCCGTTCGGCGAGTTCAGTTTGAGCCCCCTCGGGAGGTTCACGCTGAACTCGAAGGGGCCGATATCCGCTCCACCCGGCCAAGACAGCTTCGCGGAGGTAGGTGGCGTGCGGCTCACTAGATAGTATAAGGGCCGCTCTTGATATACGCAGCGTGACTTAAGTCTTACAAAAGGATCTGGATGTTCCCTGAGCTCAGGAAAGATTTCCCCGAGCGGGTATAGAGTGTTACTTTCTTGTGCGGCGGCTAACGTGCCGGATTTGCCGGGGTCTAAGCTCACCAGCGAAAGCGCCTCGTCATACACCGCCCAGACAAGCTCCATGGGCCCTGCGGTATCCGCAACGTCCAGCGGGATGTCGTAGTACCATTCATACCATTCTCTTAAATTATGTAGCACGATACACGTGTCTGGTTCTAAGCGGTATGTTGGTGCAAAGTCGAAGTCGTCTGCGGTACCGACTTCAATCTGATAGAGGCTGGTGACCAAATCTCCTTTGCCCAGTGCGAAGATGGCCGTCGCGCCTACATAGCCATCGCCGGGGTAGTCATCTCCGTGCCACCCGCTCGATGAAACGCGCACTATGCCTACCAAATCGCCGTCTTGGGCGACGCTCGCCTCGATTATCGCTTGCGCGCAATCCCCAGCAACACAACTTCCTTCGGGACGGGTGTGTACCACGACCGCTGGTGCGACGGCGCTATATACCGTCACGTCAATATTCCCCGGCACGGTAACACAGAAATTCCCGTCCTGGTCAGTAAACACTCGGTTCCCAATCGAGGTATAAATCTCGACATTAGCGAGTGGATTACCCAGGTAATCTTTGACGTGCCCTTCGAGACAAGCGCCGAAATCAATGATGAGATTCTCGATAACGGTGCAGTTTCCGTTACTGCACTCTGCAACCGTGGTTGGTACCTGTACGGTAGTGACGATAACCGGCGTTGTGCTTTCCGGCAGCCACACCTCGAGGCGGACCGTTGACCCGCGTATGACATCCACACAGTAATGACCCGTACGATCCGTGAAGGTATTTGTCGCCCCGTTGTAACTCACACCTACCGCGACTACTTCTGTATTCGCGCCCGGACTACCATCGGCGAATCTCACGTATCCCGCTAGGCAATGTTTCTGCGACGGTTCAATTTTCAAGTCACAGTTCCACCAGGAAAGGTGCGGCACTTCGGCAAAGTAGGCGAGGCCGGAGCCGTCTGAGGCGGCTCCCACAATACCTGAACCGGACTCTACCCATAGGCCCAGGCTGTCGTCGAAGTACCACAATGGTACCGATTGCCCACTCTCCAGCGGCGTGTCAACGGGCAGCGCGAGTTCGATCTGGGCCGTGGCGCCGTCGGCGAGGTTTAGCGGTTCGCCGTTTTGCGTGACGCGGAAATCAGCCAGCGCAAAGCTCTCCAGTTGGACTAGTTCACCGTTCTTGGCCGGAGATATCCCAATGAACTCGCCGGGAAATGCCGCCAAGTCAGACTCGTTCGTGACATCGAGAGCCGTGATTCGAACTTCGATGGGACCGGTCACGCTCTTCTTCTGGGCGTTCACGATGGACGCGGGCGTAAACTGAATCCGGTTCCCGGATGCATCTGACAGTTCGCCGCCCTGCGTCGCATCGAGTGTCACCGGCGCGTTCAAGCGCTTGAGCACGGAGTTAACCGTCGTCGCGGTATCGGGGAGCACCTCGACGGCGCGGCTATCGCTGGTATATTCGGCCGCGAAGAAGCTGATGACCACTGCACCGCTCAGTACACCGCGAAGTTCGTAAAAACCTACAGCGTTGGTCCACGTTACGCCGCCGGCATTGCTACGGACCTCCACGTCGGCGAGATTCTTACCGTCCGTGTCTTGCACCCAGCCCACGACGCTTCCCATAGGTGGTGGCAGGGGATTGGTTCCGTCAAGCATTTCCTGCCCGTCCGGTATGCCGTCGCCGTCCGAATCCGGTCCGTTCACAAGAGTGCCGAGTCGAAGTTCCGCCGCGTCCGACAAACCGTCGTCATCCGCATCAATGTCCAAGGCCAGCGCGGCGTTGATCACCAACTGCACATCCACGGCATCTATGGTGCCGCCGTAATCAATATCCCCCAGTCCCACCACCGCGAGACCTAGTGCGCCGTTGATGACCAACTGCACGTCCACCGCGTCCACCTGCCCGGTCGAATTGACATCACCCGCCACCGGCGCTGCTTGCGCGGCCCACGCCGACCAACCAAGCACAACCACCAGAGCAACCACGGCACGACCACTGCGCATCATGGTGCACCCCCTTTTTCCGCTAGGGAAGTTGCGAAAGAGTAAGTTCTAAATTGTGAATTCTAAAAGGTAAAAGGTGAACGTCAGAGGTGACGGGGCGTGCGACCCGGAAACCGAGCAATCCAGGTAGAAGCTTAGAGGCCCTTCGGCTTTTGTCGGGCGTGATCATATAACCGTTCCCTCATTCATCCGTATTTTTATCTTACTCCGAATTCTCTCAGAAGTCAATACGAAATTTCGTTTTTCCGTATAAACATCGTAGAGGTGTGGCTTCTCGTCTGCGAAGTAGCCACGAGCGGGGCCAACTTGCGTAAGTGATTGCAATATAATTGGATAGACCGGAGCGCCGGTCCTGGGCGACTCCGGGGTGCAAGAATCTGTCCATAAGAAAATCCCGCGCTGGAATGTGATTTGGAACCGGGTGGATAGGACGGAAGCGATTAATCAGAAAGGACAAAAGAGACAACAAGGATATCTGTGACGGCGAGGATCAAAGCGGGCGAAAGCAGAAAGAAAAGCTCAAGGATGTGGGCGCGGCGAGCGGGGCCACCCAGTGTTGGTTACGCGGTGTGGGAGCGGCCAACGCGGTGCAGTCGGCGGCGCCAACTCATGGGCAGGCGGCGACGGATGGCGAGGAAGACAAAGCGGACCCGTTTGCTGGTTGCCCCAAGAATGCCCAAGCCGATAAACATGAGGGGAAAACCGGGGATTACGGGAATCAGCCACATTGCCGTGCCGATTACGAGCAGCACGATACCAAGAGCGGCAAGCGCGACGCGGACCGCCGGATGACGATGATGATGTCGGTGTCGTGTCTTTCTCAGGCGCATGCGGGACTGTCCCTTGCGGTTCGTGCCTTGAGGTGCGCGGTCTACAGCCCGTATCGGATGGCACCGAGACCGACGATGTCAGATACTTTATCCGGTTTTTTCGGGACGGAAGTCAACTGACCCAGCCGGCTTCGTAGCCGGTCTTGTACATAGCAACAATATTCTCCGGTGGAGTAATGGACTGGATATTGTGGCAGGGCGCGAGGATGTAGCCGCCGCCCGCGCCGAGGAAACGGTAGTTGTCCAGGACCTCCTGGCGAACGTCCTCGACGGCGCCGAAAGGCAGGGTTTGTTGGTTGTCCACGCCGCCGTGGAAGACGAGCTTGTCGCCGAAGTCGCGTTTCAGTCCTTCGCGCTCCATGCCTCGGCAACGCCATTGAATGGGATTCAGCACTTGAATACCGATGGCGATGAGGTCGGGCAGAATCTCGCGCGCCGCACCGTCGGTATGGTGGAAGACGTAGGAGCCGTGCTGTCGCGTGAGGTCCATCATGCGCTTCATGCCGGGCAGGAGAAACTCGCGGATGTGTTCCGGCGCGTACAGCAGATTGTCTTGGCCGCCCAGGTCCTCGGCGACGTAGGTGATTAGCACTTTGCCGGGGATCGTCTCGAAGATGCGCAGCGTGTTCTGATAGGCGAGTTCGAAAAGTTTGTCCAAGCAGTAGTGGACGATTTCCGGATTCATGATGAGATCGAGGAAAGCCTGTTCGTCGCCGCGCAGATTCTTGTAAAGCAGAAACGGCTCCGAGCCGCCGCCTTTGATGACGCGATGTTCTTGACCGTGGATTTCTTCGGGGAGATGCGAGTAGTCCCAGTGGTCCGGGCTTGGCCAGGTGTAATTGGCCTCGATCTCGTCCACGAATTCGTATTGCGCCAGGGGCGCATTATCCGCTTCGTTGTATACGCCGGCGCCGTATTCGATACGCCGATGGCGCATACCCCAGATATCCTCGCCTCGCTTCGGCGGCGGACCGACGTAGCGTCCACCGACGCCGAGCGGTGTGTCAATGTGCAGACGCTGGAGCATCTCGTTGAAATCGCAACCCAGATACGCGCAAAGGTTGCGGTTCGTTTCTTCCGTGGCCCAGTAATCCATGGGGATACGGTCCGGTTTCTGACGGTTTAGTACCGCGAGCCAACGTTCGCGCGGCGTCATCGTTTCCTTCGGCATGGTTTCCCCTTATGGTCCTGACTCACGTGAGAGGTTCCTCCACCAATCCACGAAGCGTCGAGGAGTAGTCACCTTGGCCCCGTGGCAACTGCCGACGGGAAAGTGCGAACTATTCCCGGTGATCAGAAATGCGGCGTGGCCGGCAATGGCGACCTCGAGGAAGGGTTCATCATCCGGATCGGGTAAATGCCGCGATAACGGTTGACCCGCGCAAAGGTGACCCTCTCCCCGGATGAAATCCAGCAGCACGTCAACCTTTTCCGGGTCGAAGCCGAATTTGGGTCGCCGAAGCACCTCCTCATATTCCGACATGATCCGGGCATCGTAGCAGGGTTCTAGCGCCCCCGAAGATAGCATTCGCACAATCTCGCCGGACGGCGAATACGGCCACAAGAGCCCGCTGACCAGGACATTCGTGTCAATCACGACTCTCACCGGGCGCGTTTCTTGCGCGCGGAGCTAATCTCGGCGTTAATCTGCTTGAGAGTGACCTTGTCACTCCCGCGCCGCACGGATTCGCGCTGGAGTTCAGCGACGGCTTGCATGGCCCGGGCTTGACGTACGGCGCGGAGGGAATCCTCCAGGTTCGACTCGGATGCCGCGGACAGAATCGCGATCGGGCGCCCATTATTGGTGATGACCATCTCTTTCTCCTGGGGCAAATCGCGCCAGATTCTGGCGGCCTTCGTTCGTAAGTCTCGGACGGTAAGAAATTTCATACCAATGGTCTCCTGTCGTGACACTATGGTATACACGATTGTGTTGCGGTGTCAATTAAAATACGGCCGCTCGTTTGTAGTAAGCGACGGAGCCTTGCGGAGTTGCGTTGGGCTTCTGTGGAAAGACGGCACTCCGCTTCGCTGCGTGCCCTACTACGAACAAAGAGCATATGGGAACCGGATATCCGGTTCGGGTATTCTTGTGGGTATGGAGAGACTGCCCTTTGAGTTCGCGGCGGAGAACTATCCGTTGGCGCCGGCGACGCTTTACTATGTGGGCGGGCCGGCACGGTTGGCGTTGCTGCCGCGTACCGTGGAAGAGACGCTCGCGGCGTATCAATGGATGCTCGACCAGCCGGGGCCGCGATTGGTCCTGGGCGGCGGTTCCAACATTCTCATCTCGAATCGGGGCTTTCCGGGCATCGTTCTCTTCACGACTGGCTTGAATCGGATTGAGTCGCTGGACGATGACCGCTACCACGTCGAGGCGGGCGTGGTCCTGGACCGGCTGGTCTGCGAGGTCATGATCGCGCACAACTACGACGGCGTGGGCGGGCTCACGGGCATTCCCGGCTCGGTGGGCGGCGCGATTTACATGAACGCCGGCACCGTGAACGGGACCACGTGCCAGTGGATCGAGCACGTAGAGGTGGCCACCAAAGACGGACTAGTGACCATCCACATGGAACCGACGTTGTACGGCTATCGCGGCCAACGGTTTTGTCCGCCCGGCGGACTGATCCTGCGCGGCCTGTTTCATTTCCGCCCGACCCAGGAGCCGCAGCGACCCATCTATGATCACTACATTCAGCGACGGAAAAAGAAACAGCCGCAGGGCCATTGCTGCGGCAGCGTGTTCAAGAATCCCCCGAACGACCACGCGGGTCGTCTCATCGAGGCGTGCGGGCTGAAAGGGACCCGGCGCGGCGGGGCCATCGTTTCGCCGATGCACGCCAACTTCATCATGAACGAAGACCACGCGACGTTCGACGATATCCTTTGGTTGATAGAACTGTGCAAGCGCCGGGTAAAGGAAGAGCACGGCGTCGAACTCGAAGAAGAAGTAGTGATTATCGGAGAAAAGGCATGAATGCCGGATGGATTGGCGGTATTATTGGCGGGATGGTCGGCGTGGCGGGCGGAATTATTGGAACCTACTTCAGCATCAAGAACACCAACGGTCCGCGGGAACGGGCGTTCATGATCAGAATGAGCGTGGTGGTTTGGGTCGCCGTGACTCTGTTCCTCGGACTGATGTTCGTTTTGCCCAATCCCTACCGTTTCTTCCTCTGGATTCCGTACGGGATTCTCCTGCCCTTGGGTATAGTCTACAGCAATCGCCGCCAACAGAAAATCCGACAGGAGGAATCACAGAACCGAGACGCGCAAGCGCGGCCCACTCAGCTATGACGCCAGAAATTCGAGATCACTGTCCTTTGCTTCAAGTGTTCGACATGCCCAAGTCGCTCGGTTTTTATCGCGACTTGCTGGGCTTCGAAGTCGTCCAGCAAGCGCCGTCTGCGGGTGACTGTGACTGGGCGCTGCTGAGGCGGGGCGAGATCGAGCTGATACTAAACACCATGTATGAGGCGTCTGACCGGCCTCCGGCGCCCGACCCGGCGCGCATCGCCGCCCATGGCGACACCGCGCTCTTCTTGAGCAGTTCCGACGTGGACGGAATATACGCGTATCTTCAGATGAAGGGTCTGGATATGAAGGAACCCGTGGTAAGAGACTACGGCATGAAACAGTTGTGGCAGAAGGACCCAGATGGCTATAGCATCTGCTTCCAATGGCCGGCGTCGTAATCCGGGCGATGGAAGAGCGCGGAGAGAACTTGTCCTCCGACCCCTGACCCGCTGAGCTAAACGGGAGAGGTGGCTTATGAAGATCGAACTTGAGCGAGAAGAGGCCGGACGCTGGATCGCCGAAATCCCAGACCTGCCCGGTGTCATGGCCTACGGCAACAGCCGAGAAGAAGCGATCTCCAGAGTGAAAGCCCTAGTGTTGCGTGTTCTGGCGGATAGTTAAAAAGCGAAACTTTTCCGGTTGTCAACGCTTGCTGCGCCGGCCACGTCGGGCGCCATGGCAGAGAAAAATCGGTATGCGGTAAATGGTCGGGCAGATTTGAAAGAGAGCTTCTATTATGGCATCAGCAACGATTGGTACGGTTATACAAATGTTGGAATCCTTGCCCGAAACGGTGCAGGAGCAAGTGGTCGAGCACCTGCGCGAATATCTCGCCGACCTACAAGACGAACTTGAATGGGATACTCGCTTTAAGGAGACGCAACCCCAACTCGCAGCGGCCGCACGTCGCGCCAGGCAAGAAATCGCCGAAGGACACGCGAAACCGCTGGATTACGACCAATTATGAAGTCCAACACGCTGCCGTCCTTTTGGACGGCGTATGTCTCTCTTACGGACAAAATCAGGCGCGGTTCCAGAAAAGCGTACCGCTTGTGGGAAATGAATCCGTTCCATCCTTCTTTGCATTTCAAGTGTATTAATCACGAAGACAACGTCTGGTCGGTGAGAATCACGCGCGGTTATCGGGCCGGTGGGTATCCTCGAAGGGGATACGGTAACGTGGTTCTGGATTGGCAGGCATGACGACTACAAGCGTTTCTTTTCGTAGCGGATTCAAAGTCTAAGTGCAACGCCCTAACTGCCTTGGGCGTTGCACTCACACTATGAATCTGCGCTTCGAGCTATTTTGCGGACTTGGTTTCCGCGCTAATGGCGCGGCTACGCGCGGGCGCTTCGGCTTTCGCGGCGGATTTGGTCTCGGCGGCGTAGGCGTTGATGCGTTCGAGCCAGGACGTGTCCAGACGCAGCGTGCGATTGGTGCGCTGGCTGGTTTCGGGCTGGAATTCGAGCGTCTGACGCGCTTCGTCCGTCAGGGGACGGAAGTAGTCGCTGTCCTTGTCGGTCCGAGCTTTGCTCTCGTCAGTTTGCCGAATCGAAGGGGTCTCGCGGTCGGTGCGAGGTTTGCGGACCGTAGCCGACTTGAGCGTGTGCGGGTCGGTGCCGTATTCGTACAGGAATACCGGTCCGAACTCGCCGGTGCCCACGTCCACTTCCTCGAAATAGAGGTCGGTGCCGGACTCATAGTCGAGGAGCGCATCGAGCCAATCGAACGGCAGGTCTTGCTCGAAATCGTTGGCGCCGAAGACGCGGCCTTCAGAGAAGCCATCGTTATAGCCGTCGGCCCAACCACCGTTGAGGAACTCGACGTGCTCATCGTTCGCCAGGAAGTCGAGATAGTCGGGCCAATACGCGTTGTCGTAGCCCTCGCTGAAACCCAGGATGAAGGCGTAGCGGTAGTCCACGAAGTAGCCGTCGTTGTACGCGTACCAGACGCCGTCCCAATACCCGGCGTCGTAGGAGTCGTCGTCAATGAACGGGATCGCGTCGCCTTCGTAGTAGATGGGCGTGAAGTCTATCGTGTCGTAGCCGTCGAAATACCCTTCCCAATACCAGTCGTCTTGCAGGAACCCCTCATCGAAGCCCAGATCGTAGTCGGACGTGTTAATTGGGTAGGGACAACCCGACACACCTAGCAGCAGGGCGGCCGGCAGAACCAGCCAGACGAACTGATTGCGGAAATGAGAAATACTCTTGGTGTTCATTGCTAGATACTCCTTATCGGCGTCCTCGCACTACCGGCGAGGAACCGAAATCCCGGCTACTTCCGCGCGAAGGCGCGCCGATTCCGCCGGGGACACTGCGGGAAGGGGACAACCCTTCCGTGGAAAACGACGAATGGCTGCGCTCGGGCGGCCGCACGGGTTCAAAGCTGCGGCTGAGTTCCGGGCGCGAAATTGACGGACGTTCCGGCACGGACGGATAGTTGAACTGTGGACTGCTCGCCGACCGTGGTGCGGGCATTTGAGGCATCGGCGCCGGAGCCGGCCTCGAAACGTACGGACGCTCGATGAGCGGCGCGGGTCGTGTCTCGGCGATGCTCGGACGCGACTGCGGACGCGTGATCTCCGTCACGCGCGGCTGGCTGACGCGCGGAGAATATTCCGGCGCGGAAATTCGGTGCCGGTCGGCGGCGATCGGAGTTACCGTTCGCGAGGAAGCACGCGGCTCGCTTACTACCGCGCGCGAGGGCACCTCGACGACGGGACGTGTTGTCCGCTCCGGCGTAGCAATCGTGGCGACCGCCCGTGAAGACGGACGCGATTCCGGGGAGGACACGGTCGGCGGCATCACCAGGCTGGAACGCGAAGGCCGGGTCGGCGTAGCACCCCGTTCACGTTCGGGCGCGGGTGCTTCACGAGACGGCTCGGACCGAACTTCGCGGGGCGACTCGACGGACCGCGTTGGAGCCTCGCGAGGAGACTCGACCGTGGTGCGCATCGGCCGCTCTTCCCCGGAAGATTCTCGAGAACGCGATGCGCCGGATCGTGCTCCGGCCGGGGTATCGTCGTTCCGGAGCGTGCGCGCGCGTTCCGGGGTATTTCCCGAATCGGAAGATTGCGATTCTTCCGTACGCGACGGCGTCTCTGACGCTTCCTCGCGAACCGATCGTGGCTGGTCGGGACCATCGTCACGGGAGACGGTACGGAAACGTCCGGGCGATGCCGAAGCCGGCTCCGCCGCCGCATCCGCGTGCCCCTCGTGACCGGAAGGAGTTGAAGCTGAGTCTGACGCGGGTTGTTCAGTCGCGACCGAACGCACCCCGCGCGTGCGGGGACGTTCCGCGTATGGCAGCGCCGGGTAGCGCGTGGAACGGGTGCCGGCTTCGGAGGCGCTGACTTCGCCGGAATTCGTCTGCGGTACCGATCGGGTCATACGCGCTTCACTCGAACCCGGCATCCGGATGCGGCTGTACGCCCTCTGGGCGCGCTGTGTCGCATCGGTCGTATCACGTAAGGCATCGGCGGTCACGGTTACGGAGCGTAACCGCGCACTCCGGCCCGTATTGTCGCCGCTCGCGGTCCGAAGCGTACGGGAGCCGGCGGGTGCGACGGATGCGCCGACCGCGGCAGTAGCAGTAGTTTCGAGCGCCCGCGCCCGTTGAACGGCCGTCACGGCCTGCGGACCGATAGTATCGGGACCGCGGATCACGCGGCGCGGCGAGTAATCGCGCACCAGCGTAGAAGACCCCGCAAAAGGCAGTCTCCGCGTGCCGCGGTCGGAAAGGTTAATATTCCAGATAAAGATATCGCCGGTGTTGACCACGTTAACGATGTTTGGCGTCAAGCCGTACACGGAACACGGTCCGTATAAGAGCGAGTCCGCAACTGAGTAGGAGGAAGCCCCAATCGAGAATTGCACACCGCCCACAGTGAAGTTGGCCGAGCCGAAGACCACTGGGTGGTCCCAGGGATCCAATGGGGACCACACGAAGTTTGGACCGTAGCGCACGGACGCGACCCACGCCGGTCCCCACACGTCCCCGTAATGCCAAAGCCATCCATATTGGTCATGATGCCACCAGCGTCCGTAGTGAGACGTGACATAGGCAAAGGGGTACTGGTCCGCCCAGGAGTATCCGCAGCCGGGAATGAAGCTCCAGTGTCCGTACCGGTAAGGCACGTAATCTACGATGACGGTTGGCCGCCAGTAATAGCTGTCATCCACGTAAACCCAGTCGCCATACGACGCCAAGTCCGACACGCCCATGGGCGCGGACGTGGTCGCTACGGGCAGAACCGTCGCATTTGAACCCACGGCCAACAACCGGGCGCGCTCGCGATTCCACGCGTCGAACGCGTCTTCTTCGGAGCGGTCGTAGGGCATAGGCGCAGACGGCAGGTAGCCCGGGTCTATATAGGAGCGTTTGCCGGACGTCACATACACGGCCTCTCCGCCATTGGCCCGAATGGTTGCGCGTCCCCACCGTACGGTGACCGTGGTGGCGCCGTCACTGAGGACGTCAACGCGGACTTGCGAGTCGCGGTCAATCTCGGTAGCGCAGGCGGGGGTTCGGAATATGAAATCGCCCGTACTGCGGCTCACCCGCTGGACGTAGAAAGCTCCGGTGATTCCGCGTACCTCGCCATTCGGGGGAAGCGCGGCGATCTCGACCTTGCTCCGGTCGGCCAGACGCAAAAACGAGCCGCCAGCCATCTCCAGTTCCAGCGTACCGCTCTTGTCAATCCACAGTGTGTCGCCCGGCAGCACAATGGTGTTGGTGGTGGCATAGCTCCACTCGGCGTCGGCCGTTCCTTTAACCAGCCCGCCGCCGGACTCGTAGCTGACCCGGGCATGGAGAATCTCGTCCGCCGCCCAAGCCGTGGACCACGCCAGTGCGCCGAGGAGACAGGCCACTATGCGAAGAGAACTGTTCGCCGTCATTGCTAACACCTCCTGGTGAAAGTATACCGTGTAGCCACCAATAGAGACGACGTTTTTGCCGCCTCATTCACGGCCGACGTATGGCCGGCTCGAGGGGATGATTAGGACCGGGTCGAAAACCGGACACGACGTACCTCAGTAGCGGTTAATGGTTTACGATTGACTCCCTTAATGCGTAATCTGCCGAGGAAATCGAGGATCGAACCGGTCGCAATACGAAGGAACAGCGAGTTTTGGCACGCCGCTCTTTGATTATGTTCTCGACTCTAGGTCAACAAAGTTGCCGTGTTTTCGGCGCGGTAGCCGGCAGCTTCGGCAGCGGCGAGGATTTCGTCCAAGCGGTTCAGGCGGGACTTGGCGCGCCGGCCACGCTCGGGGTCGCTGAGGCGCGCGTCCGTTTCATCGCAAACCGCGGCAACGAAATGGAACCAATACAGGAGGCGTTCGAACTGTTCCTTGTTGTACCAAAGGATGCCATCGTGATGATTGAAGAGTAGAAACTCGCGCACGGCGGGGTCGTCAAAGAGCCGCCGCAATACGGCGGCGGGTGCGCTGGCAGCTTCGAGCAGACCCAGACTGCGATAGCGGAGAAGCGTCTTGATCAGCACGGTGTCCATGGCGGCGGACCACCAATCGCGGCCCGCTTCGGAGAAGACTCGCGTGATGACGCGGCCCAGCATCCATTCTTCCAGCGCCAACGCGGAGACGAACTCGATATCCGGGGCGCTTTGTACGATACCCAAGGGGCGCGTCAGGGCCCACGTCACGGCGATTGCGGCACGCGGCTCGGTCGGCGTTTCGTCCGGTGCGGCCTGGGGCGCCCACGACTGGAGGAATCTTCGAAGGTGCTCGTCCGGCACTTTGGCGGTGAACCGGGCGTCGAATTTCCACACGGCGTCGAGCGTTTCACGCGACATTTGAATGAATCGCTCGCGGTCCACGGGATGTTCCAGCCATTGTTCCATTCGCTCCAGAAAGATTTGGACGGACGTTACCACCTCCGGTGTGACGGTTTTCGGCGCGAGCTTACCGCTCATCACGTCCGTCAGCTTCTTCAGTCGGTCGGAGTTGAACAGTATATTGAAGCCGTCCAGGACGGGCGCGAGCAGCGTTTCGCGATACGCCTCTTCCATGTTGGGGACGCCGCGTCCGTGCAGGCGCGCCGCGAGCCCTGCCCACGTGCCGTCGTGGTCTTCCACTTCACGGAAATCGAGGAACACGTGGTAATGGTAGGCGTGGAGTTCGACGTATAGCCCTTCATGGACGAGTTGATTGCCGCTTCGCAGATATTCGAGGCCGTCGTGGTGGTCGCGGAATACGTAGAAACAATGCTCATCGCCGCGAAGCGCCAGCGCTTCCGCGAGCGTTCTGCGGACGTACGGGCCGGCCTCCGGCTTCCCGACATTGATCGTGGTGGATAGGCAGACGCAGCCGGCCGTCGAGCGGTAGGCGTTATTGTAGAGGATCAGCGCCCGCTCGCCGCCGGCGCGGTTCGAGTAACTGAACACGTCTTCGTTCACGCGTCCGTCCGGCGTGACAAAGTCGTAAAAGGCGAAATGCTCGACGCCGCTGAACAGGTAGCGCTTGTGCAGCAGCGGGAAAATCTCAGCCTCGTGGCGGCGGATCAGGTCGTGATCGGGATGCTCGTCCCAATAGGCGCGCCGGTATTCCATGCCGTACTTTTCGGTGAACCCTTCGATCTGGCCATGTCCAAACATCGGAAGTCCGGGCATGGTGACCATGAGTAACACAACGCCGAGATATTTGTCGCCCTTGCCGAACTGTTCAACGGCAGTCAACTCGTCGGGATTGTTCATGAAGTTGACGAAACGTTTCAGTACTTCCGGGCTGAATTCGAGCACGTTTCGGACGGTGGCGCGATACTTCGAGTTCTCCTCCATCTTCAGCATGTTCATAAAGGCGCTGTTGTAAACGCGGTGCATACCGAGCGTGCGCACGAAGTATCCTTCGAGCAGCCAGAATGCCTCTGCCAGCAATAAGGTGTCCGGCGCTTGCGCATTCACGCGGTCTACCACCTCGCGCCAGAATTCCTCCGGCATGGCCTTTTCAAACTCGGCACGAGACATACCGTGTTCCGCCCGCGACGGGATGGCGCCACCATCGCCCGGCTTGGGAAACCAGAGGCGCTGATAATGGCGCTTAGTGAGCGTCATCGCGGCGTCGAAGCGAAGGATGGGAAAGCGCCGGGCCACGTAGAGAATCGTTTGGATAACGGCTTCACGCGCTTGCGGCAACAAGTAGTTCAATTGCGCCGTATCGTTCCAGGGCATGTTCGTGCCGTCGTTGCCATGGTAGATATATCGCACGTGGCCGGAGTTCTTATCCACGCGTTGGAACACGACGGCCGCGTCGCGGCGGTCCCAGTACCCGTCCTCGATGAAGAGACCGATGCTCGGGTCCCGTGAGAAATCCAGTCCGCTGAATCGGTAGTTCGGATACGGTGGATAATCGAGCTGAATGAACCATTCCGGGTGCTCGATTATCCATTTCGAGTAAAGTCCCGTATGATTGGGAACCATGTCACTGGCCAGTCGAATGCCGCGCCGCCAGGCACGCTCGCGCAAGTTGTCGCACGCGGCGTCGCCGCCCAATTCGTCCGCGATGCGGTACTCGAAGATTGAGTACGCGGAAGGGGCCGCTTCGGGATTTCCCATCCGTTGCTTAATTTCTTGCGAGGCGGGGGAACGTTCCCAGACGCCAATCAGCCAGAGGCCGTTAATCCCCCATCGCGCCAACCGATCCAGTTCCTCGTCCGGGATTTCGTCCAGCCGCCGGATCGGTCGCTGATACCACTTGGATAACTGGTCGAGCCAGACATACACGGACTTGGCGATCAATACGACGTTGGACATCCAGTCCTTGTCCGCCGTAAACCGGTCGTATTCCGCGTAGGGAAGGTCCAACTCGGCGGCGGCCTCGCGACCAAAGCGCAGCGCGGTGACTGAACCCGGGCCGGCGCCTCGCAGCAGGTTCTCCTCCTTGAGCATGTCTCCGGCGACGAGCAATCGTTGGAAAAGTCCGGAAGGCAGCAAGTGGGCCCAGTTCTTTCGGATGTAATCGAGCTGGCCTTCGAGCGAATCCGGCGAGGCCTGCATCGGGGCGCGGAGCATTTCGAACAATCGCTGACCCAGCGCCTGCAATGGCGGCATCGTACTGTAGAAATTCTCGAGCGCGTGCACCAATGGTACGTAGGGCGAGCGCTGCCTCAACTCCGCGTCGTCGAACAAATCCAGAAAGGGTCGCAGCGCCCGATTGGAAACCGCGAGGGCCAACAGGATGAGTTCCCGGACGGTGAGGTGCTGATTGGAAGGCCCCGGCCGAGTCGCCTGAAGGAACCGCTCCACGGATACTTCGCCAGCGCGCAGGGAGCTTGGCGGAAACAAATGCACGAAGCTGCGCACCGGCTGGTCCACGTACCAATGGCCTTCCTGGTCTTGCACCCGGTCCAGTCCTTGGTCCAGAGATTGAGGATGCTCCTCGAAACAATACCGATCGGCGATAAATCGGAGGACGTCTTCGATGACGCCCAAAGTCATTAATTGGCCGGCGCGTACCGGTTCCGCCCGCACCGAACTGAAATCCCGGTGCGCATTCATTTCCTGGGCCAGCCGACGTATGGCGAGAAAGACGGAACTCGCCGCGCCCGGCGCGGCGGCCGCCATTAACTCGGCGATCCGATATTTGTCCCAGGCTTGTCGCGAAAGATGGATGCCGAACGGGAAATACGCTTCGGCTTCGCGATGTGATCCAAGGTCGTGCATAGGGTGTTGCTTGTCCGAAGTTTTCAAGTCAGATTTGGATGACACATTCGACGAGAATACACCATGGAGACACGGAGTGGCTAGTGCGTAGTGAGTTTGGGCGGTGGGGCGGACGATTACGAGGAACGATTGCGAGCACGAACCTCGATTACGATTCTCGAATACGACCGACAATTACCGACGGGGAACTCGAACAAACAGTCCGGCAACGGGAGTAGCCTTGCAACAACTGTATTATTCAGGCAGCCCGTCGCGCCCTTTACATGTCCTCACGCGGACATTCGCATCAGCGTTCGTGCAACGCAGCTCCCGTTGCCAATTTCATTATACCAACGCTCCTGAATTTCCGCAAGGATTTTCGGCCAAAGAATATTCGATTACTTCCCGCGAAGACTACTCTCGGCGTTAGCTGCCGAGCAGACGCGCGGCGGCCTGGGGAGTGACGTTGGCTTGGATCAGGGCCGCGATGCCGGTACGTTGGAGGACTTGATTACGAGTCTGCTCGATGGCCTGTCGCGCTTCATCGAGGTCGCGGACGCGCGAGCGCGCCTCCTCTTGGCTTTCGATCGCGGTCTGGCGCTGTTCGATACCGCGCGTGAAACGCTCCTCTTGCGCACCGAGCGCGGCGCGGTTTTGGCTGATACGGTTCAGCGCAGTGTCAATCGCTTCAATCGCGTTGCCGGCAGATTCTGTTGTGCTCAGATTCAATCCGTTAAGTCCCAGCGCTTCCGGGGTTGATGCGTTGATATTGACTTGCTCGCCGGCCTCTGTGCCGAGAGGAATCGTACCGGCGGTTCCGTTCAGGAGTTGCGTCCCGTTGAATTCGGTGTTGTCCGCGACTTCGCCGATCTGTTGAAGGATTTGCTGGGCTTCGGCATTGACGGCGGCGCGTTGGTCTTCGGTCAGCGTCCCATTGGCGGCTTGCACCGCCAGTTCCCGGAGACGCTGCGCGCCTTCCTGCTGGGCTTCGAGTCCCCCTTCGGCGGTTTGTACGACGTTAATGCCCGCTTGGAGATTGCCAATCTCCTGATTGGACTGAAGGATTTCGGTACGGAGCCGCTCTGCGAGCGCTAGTCCGGCGGCGTCCTGCGCCGCGCGATTGATTCGGAGGCCCGTTGCCAGATTGCCCAGACCTTGAATGAGACGATTCGAGCTTTGTTCGGTCTGCCGCTGCGCGTTTAAGGCGGGAATGTTGGTATTGATGCGCACACCCATTGCGCCGTGCCTCCTCCCGGTTCGGGCCTGATTACCACACCATCGCGTTTAATCTACCACAGTCCAGTATTTTTCGCAATGAACGTGCGCTGAGGCCAGCGATTCCGTCATTTGGTGTGGCGGTGGGCATTTTCGTTGGTGTAGGGGCATGTGGAACGTAGTGGGGAGATTCGCAAGGGGTACTTGTGCGTTTTTTTGACCTTCCGGCGAGGGGCAGGAAGGACGCGGGGGGCTTC
>JACQVH010000169.1 GCA_016209895.1 Candidatus Hydrogenedentota bacterium
CATCCTCGACCGCGTCCTGGAAACACTGCCGGCCAAGTTTCAAAAACTGCGTCAGGCTGTCGCGGTGGTCCGAGTCGTCATCCGTGAGATAACTCAGCGCACCGACCCCTTCTCCTCCCCGCGCCTCGGTCGCAAGCGAAAGCTCAACCGTTTTCCTGAATACCAGATCCACGCAATAGAATGCCCCTTGGACCGCTTTGCCCGGATTATCGCCTTCCCGATAACAACCGATCATCCCCGAGTAGTGGTCGCGGAAAAGATTCGGACCGAGAGACGACACGCTCGCCTCCAGCGCATCCAGGAACAAATCCCCCGCCACCGGATACACCCACGGCTCCGTCCCGACGCGCGTCTTCTCCTCCAAGTACCCCCGAATCTCCGACGCAAACAGATAGAAGGTCCCCGGCGTACCCATCGCGCGAATTCGCTTCTTCGCCGCCAGCACGGCCGGCTCGTTCGCCGACGTGGCCCGAAGTATCGTGTGAACCAGCTTCAACAGATCGGCGTCTATCACCACCGGTCGGAACAGTTTTCCGACGGACCGTTTATGGGTAGTCTTGCTCTGCGCGCCCGATTGTGTGTCTCGTTCCGACACCGCTGCCCACCTCGCTCGAAACCCGCGAAGCCTGTGCCGACCTCCGCTAATCCTCTTAGTATAGCACGACCGGTCCGGCACTCGTCACTCGGAACCAAAAAATGAGCGGGACCACCCATTCCAACGGTCCCGCTCCGATTTCAGTGTTCCTCGCCCAATTACTCTCAGGCGCAGGAACCATTCCGTCCAGTGTGCCGCCTAACGCAGCAATCCGGACCTCCCCTTTCGGTCACATGATGGAATCCACCAAGACCGTGGTGGCTCCAACTGCTGCGTCAGGCGTCAGTGCCGGACGTTGCATAGCTGGACCACCTCCTTTCCGACGTCGTGACGTTTCCCGAATCGCTCCCCATGAGCGTCTTCGCCGCCCCGAGTCTTTGCTGCATTTTATCATATCCCGTCCAAACGTCAAGACCCCGGAATCCGCGACTTCGTGTCCTTCGTGCTCTTCGCGGTGAATATGTGCTACGATCATGCCGTGACCGTGATTACGTACAAATTCAGACGCTTGGCGCTCGGCCTTGCCCTTCTTCTCTTCCATACCGCGCCCGCCGTCGCCCAGGGCGTCGCCGGAGACCTGCTCGCGGGCACTCTGGTCAAGCCCAAAGTCGGACAATGGGCATGGTACGACCTTGCGGACGCCGCTACCGGCATGACATACGCCATTCGCCAAGCCATCGTTGGTGAAGAAAACGTCGGTCGTAAGACCGGCTACTGGATGGAATGTGAGATCGCGCCCCAGGCCGGATACAAGTCCATCTACAAAATGCTGCTTACCGGACCCGCGAACGACCCCAAGAACGTGCACAAGGTAGTCCGAAAACAGGGACCCGAGCCGCCGGAAGAATTGTCCGTCTCTGACGCTGTCACCGCCCACAACGACGATGCCGCCCCCAAACGTAAGTCGCTCGGCATCGAGGACGT
The DNA here is from genome assembly GCA_016209895.1 of Candidatus Hydrogenedentota bacterium. GTDB lineage: Bacteria > Hydrogenedentota > Hydrogenedentia > Hydrogenedentales > SLHB01 > JACQVH01. Next base: position 1,520 of record JACQVH010000169.1, read on the forward strand.
CACCACGTCCAGCGGCGTCATGCGCGCCGAACACTATTCAATTGCCAAGGATGGCCGGACGATTGACCTGTGGATCAATGAGGAAGTGCCGCCCACCGGCATTATCCGCATCCGATCGGCCGACGGCGAAATGACCCTGCGCAACTTCGGCCAAGGCGGGACCGACGGGCAAAGCGTTATCACCGACGCGCCCGCCGACGCGAGTCCAGCCAAAGGCCTCAAAGTGATCGTTAACCCGGGCAACGAGACCCAACCCAAACCCTCAGCAGACGGAGGACGACCATGAAGTGCATTAAGTGCGGAGTATTCGCAGTGGCCGCCATGAGTTGGATAGCGCTATCGTGCCAGACCACGCCGCCCCCGGAAACCGCCGCCCTGCCGGAGGTCGCGCCCTCGCCCCAGTTATTCGTGCCTGCAAGTTTCGTCGTTCGAATTCAGCACGAGAAGGGAAACTACGCCGACCTCTTCGGCCCGGATTCCTATGCCGTGTGGGTGGGACCCGAGGTCACCGCCATGAAGCGTGAAAAGGCGACCGAGGCCGGCGAGACCATCCCTCCCCAATTCGACAAGATCGCGGCGAGTGTCGCCGAAGATTATCTCGTCTTTGAACTTCATATCGAGTCCGCCTTTTCCGATTCCAGCATCGCCTACGACGCCGTCGCATTCCGCGGAATTGACGTATATTTACTCGGTCCCGAAGGGCGGCTGATTCCTCCCATTCAACAGATCATCGGCACCCCCGTCGAAGAGGAGAATCGCGAAGCCCTGAAACTCTTCCGACGCACCAACATTGTCATCTTCAACAAGGTAGACCCCCTCGGTGGCGGGCTGGCGCTCGCCCCCGGAATGCCCGCCGCCAAACTCGTCCTCGAAGGCCACGGCTCGAACTTCACCTTCGAGTGGCCCACCGCGGCGCCCGGCACAACCCCGACCCGACCTTCCGGCAGCGAAGCCCTCATGGCCGTGAAAGTCGGCTTCAAAGACTTCTTCGAAAAGACCCGCCGCCTCGCCCACATCTTCGACTAGCCGAGTTGCGGTTCGTAATCGAGCATCGTAATCCCAATCGAAAATCGTCCGCCGCCGGCAGAATCGTAATCGAGATTCGTGCTCGCGCTCATGCTACCAAATCGTATTGTCCGTTAAGTTCCCCCTTTCCCCGCCATCTCAAATCTGAAATCTCAAATCTCAAATCCTTCCCACACCCCTTCCCACCCACTTTCCCCTCGAACTTCCCCCAACGTCCCCTTTGCCCTTCATACTTCATACTTCATACTTTAGACCCATCTTCTACAGTTGGTTTTTGAGCGGCTTTGTGTATCAAGGACTTACGAAGGCAACCTGGCTTGTTGGCACCACAAATCGCTTTTGGCTCGCTATTGGTGTAGGGTCTTGGGCGGGGCGACTCCGACGGCC
>JACQVH010000165.1 GCA_016209895.1 Candidatus Hydrogenedentota bacterium
ATGGCGACGATCATTTCGACCATGGGATTCACGTTTTTGATGAGGCCGTACACCCACTTGGCATTGTTGATGAGATTCACGTTGGTGAAGATCATGGCTTTGGTGGGCGTGGGCATGTGCGTCTGGCCGGTGAAGTTCTTACGCCCGAACTTGGGCGTATTGACGATGAGCGCGAGATCGCCGTGATTCCAATAGGCGGGCTCTTCGTCTTTGGTGTAGGCGTGCGCGTTGACATCTTTGCCGTGGGCCTTCGGGTCCAGGTTCGGCTCGAAGGGGTCTTCGGCCACCCAGCCCTTGAATCCGGGACCGGTCCAGGGCGAGCCCTGGAAGAGCGCGGCCTTGTAGTTCCCGGCCCACGCCTGGCACCCGCCGCCGGGATTACCGATGTTGCCGGTCAACATCAAGGGCAGATGGGCGGCCCGGTTCATTTCGGTGGCGTGGAACCAATGATTGATTCCTTCGCCTTGATGGATAGCTGCCGGTTTCATGGTGGCAAGGTCTTTTGCCAATTGCTCGACAAGGTTCTTGGGCGCGTGCGTGATTTCGCACACCGTGTCGAGGTCATAGTCGTTGAGATGGGTCTGATACAGTGTCCATAGAGTGGCGACCTCGATCTCCTTGCCATCCACGAGCTTCACCTTGAAGGTACCGGTCAGCGCAGGCTTGATACCCTTTTCCGCCATCCGTTTGCCGACGTCGTCGCGAGTCAGGGCGCGCGGTTCGTTCGCAGCTTCGTCCCAGACAACAAAGTCACCTAGTTTCTCGTGTTGCTCGGGTTTCAGTCCCTGAATCTTGACGGACGGGCCGTCCGGTGAAAGCGTCGTTTTGTAGTCCGGGAAAATTTCGTGTGCCCGGAGACGTTTTAAGGTATCGGTCCGGACCAACATTGGGAAGTCCGTAAACGCCTTGACAAATCCCTCGTCGTACCACCGGTTATCAATCATCAGCTTGGTAACGCCGAGCCAGAGGGCGGCGTCGGTTTGGGGCCGGATGGGAATCCAGTAGTCGGCTTTGGTGGAAGGCGCGCCATATTCGGGCGCGATGACGACGATCTTGGCGCCCCGTTCCATACACTCGATGAACCAGTGGGAATCGGTGAGTTTGTTCTCGACCAGGTTTTTCCCGTCCATAATGATCAGCTTTGAAAACCGCAGATCGTTGAAGTCGCAATCGGATGCCTGGAGACCGTGCACCCAAGGTTGACCGGGAGCCTGATCGCCGTGCCAGGTGTAATTGGACCAATTGCGCCCGGCCAAGGCGTGTTCGTGGTCCACGCCGCGTACTTTGACATCGAGCAGCGCCAGCGAATTGTTAAGCCGGTACATCCCATACTTTCCGAGCACGCCCAGCAATCCCATGCCGCCGCGCATTTTGACGCAGCGCGTACCGGCACCTTGGGTGGCCTCGACCATTTCCGGCTGATACCCTTGCGCGAGCAGGCGCTTCTTCCCGTCTTCACCGCTGTACCGTTCGGCAATGGCGACCAGGCATCGCGCGATATCCCGGTAGGCTTCTTCCCATGAGATTTGAATGAACTCGTCCTGTCCGCGGCTGTCAAACAGGTACTTGCTGCGGAGTTCCGGCGTCAATTCGGGAAAGCCGGCATCGGCCCAAGCTTTCCAACCCTTACGGACAATGGGATGGCGCAGGCGGTAGGGGCCGTAAATCACGCGATGGAAGGTGTAGCCTTTGGCGCACTGTCGCGGATTCCAGTTCGGGGTAGCCTTGTTGCCGTAAAGGTCGGCGTAGGTTTGGTAATCATAGGTTGCGCCCAGACGGGTGACGATGCCATTGCGCGTGTAGGCGCGGATGCGGCACGCATGGGTATCGTTAGGAGAACATACCCAATCAAACATGGTGTCATAGCGATACTGATCCCGATAGATTTTTTCCCAGTCCCGCGCCACCGCGCCGATGAGGGGATTCAAGTCCGGTTCAGCGGCGGCCAGCAGTCGCAAGGGCGCTCCGAAGGCCGCGGCACCCGCGCCGATGCCGAGCCAACGCAGGAAATCGCGGCGCGGCATTCCCTGAGTCGGTGTCTCATTCTTGTTCATGGTCCTCGTCTCCCGGCTATGGGGCCAGTTTCAGGTCCTGCCAAATGGTTATAGACTTCTCGCCGTCGCGGTCCCCGGCACTGCCATCCCATACGGCAAAGGCCACGGGAAACGTGCCCCCCGGGACGAGTCGCACGACGTCGGCGCCTTTGGGTCTCAGCGCGCGACGGAAGAGCACGCTATACGCGTTATTAGCGTACACGCCGTCGGCGACCACCGTTTGATCCACGAGTGGCCGCGCCTGGAGCGTACCAAATCCTTGCGCCTTCAAGTCTTCAGCGGCGCGTTTCCACGTAGGGTCGGAAACGATGTTACCCGCGCCCCACCCGGTGACATAGGTCGGATCGGATTCCAGGGTCAGAGCATGGCGCTCCGGTTGTTCCAGCGGGGTCTTGAGGAAATTCGGATAGGAATCAATCCCGATATTGGGGTAGACTTTGTCCAAGTCTTGATACGCCGGTTCCAGATCGGCCTGACGTTCCGATTTCCACATCCAGAGGTTGACGAACTGGCCTTTCCCGCCCATTCCAAAGAAAGGCGGGTCGGGAGTCAAAGCAAACTGCACGGCAGCCGCGTCCCGGAAATCCTGCGGCCGCATGGCGGTCTGATTGTGGGTCAGATCGCTCCACACCATCAGCACGGCCAAGTCCTTGCCGTCGTGCACCGCCCGCACCGTCACCTCCTCGGTACGGTCATCGCGCCACCAGAGCGGCATCAGGTGCAGATTGATGGGCGTGGCCAACCGCCACTCGCCCGCGTCGGGATGATCGGGCAGTTGTTTGACGCGAGTTGCAGCGATCTCAAACATTCTCATCTCATTCTTGGCCCTTTGGAAGTCGCTGGACATCTCACGGACAAAGTTGACTAAATGCCAGCCGTCGTCGCCGTAGGCCCAGTCACTCATGGGCATGGGCGTACCGGGAATGCCGGCTACAATGCGGCGGAAGACCGCTTCGGGGGAGGGGCTGCCTTTGTAGATGCCTCGAGTGAGATCGCGAGGCCGCGTGGCGATACCTTCCTCATCAATCTGTTTCTGAGCACCGTCGCCACGACCTTGCACGCCATGGCACCCGGCGCATCCTTCCGAAAATAGTTGTGCCGCGCGCTTCTGCGCGTCCGGTGTGTAGGCGGGGACCGGCGGCACTATCATTACTCCCGAACCCAACTCGCCGGGATTCATCGGCGGGGCCGAAGGCGGTACCGTCAGTTCCTTCTCGGCAAATGCTTTGATGTAGTGGACCAAGCCCCAACGCACCTCCTCAGTCAAGTGCGACCAGGATGGCATAGCGGAACCCGGCATCCCACGCGAGATGGAAATGAACAAGTCCTCGTCCGTCGGGATGCGCTCCCATGTAGACACCAGTCGGTAGCGGGCGGCTACGAAATCGCGAGGTTTCGGATAGAGGAGGTAGGCGGCTTCGCCGTTACCGCGACCGTCGCTTCCGTGACACGCGCTACACTTGCTTTCGTACGTGGTCTTGCCGAGCGCGAGAAGTTCGGGAGTTGACGGAAGGGCCTTAGCCGGTCGCCACGCCGCCTCCAAATCATGGTTCGTTTCGCTGACAGCACAAACCGCGAGAACGCTACTCAACACCAGTAACGATAGAATCCTCGCCGGGCGCCACATGAAGTTTCCCATCGAAACCCCCTTCCCACCGCCGCGACTACGGCGAACTTTCTCTCAGTTTCTCGCCCTTTCTCCGCTCAAGCTGCCGTTAGGGAGAAGAAGACCTTCTAATCTCTAATTATACTCATGCCGATGGATCCAAGTCAAGAAGATTGTTCATGAGTTGACGCCTCCGCGGCAATTTCTCCACCCGGCATCCAGAACCCGACATTGCCTATTCCCATTCTCGACCCACGGTGTCATCCTACACGGGAATCCTGTGACGGAAATTCGGAGTCTCAGAGAGAAGTTCGCGGACACTCTTATCGGACAGCATACTGAAAATGCCGTCTTTGATGCCGGCCCATTGGTTGTGGAGAGGACACGGGTCGGTCTCAGAACATTCCGGGAGGCCGAGCGCGCACCCCGCGCCAAAGCGATTCCCCTCGATCGCTTGCACGACATCAATGAGGCGCGTCTCGTCAGCAGGTTGGGCCAACTTGAATCCGCCGCCGGGTCCCTTGGAGGATTGCAGTAGGCCGCGCTTCGATAAATCCTGCAAGATTTTGGCAAGAAAGTGTCGGGGGATTCGTAACGCTTCGGCAATTTCCTTGCTCTGTTTGGACTCAGTGGGTTGCTGGGCCATGAACAGGATGGCTTGAAGCGCGTACTTGCTCGCTTGTGACAGAAACATGACCGCCTCCTCAACTAACAATAACCGGAATTTAGCATTGGTTTCTACTTTTTCCTCAAGACGGTAGAATCCCGTTTCGAGATTTGCTCCGGAAATCGCGAGAGCCGGTATCTGGCGTGCGGAGTCCTGCCTTTTCCTTGCGGAAAAAACCCGATCACTCGGGCCGAGCTACCTTAAACCCGTATTATTAACTCTTAACTGCGCTGGCGTGTTCCGCTTGGACTCGCTCGATCGCCCCAACAACGAGGTTTAGATAGGCATCCAAGACACACCACGAGGGTACGGGCTCGTTGCTGTCGCGAACCCGGCACACCAAGTCCGCGTTCTGGTTCTCACAGAAACCACAGACCTTTCGGCGCAATTCCTCCAGATACGGGGCGATTGAATCGCTGTGGATATTCGAGACTGCCTCGACCACCCGGTCTATATGAAGGAACAGACCGCACTTTCCCGTGGTCTCGTGAAAACAACGCCGGGGATTTGCGGGATGTGGCGTAAAGATAACGCAGACGTTGCATACGTCGTCTCGCATGGCGTCTCGATATTCTTCAATGGCAATCGCTTGCATGGCGTCACCCCCTCGGGTGGGAGCGTAAATATGAGTACTCCCTCTGGTTCTATTGTGCACCTGTCTATGAATGGTGTCAATAGCAAGAAGTGAGTGAATTATCCATGGCCGGAACTGCGCCGACGATTCACTTGGCGAGTTTTCGATGCGGTCGTCCGTCCATCGAGTAGGGTATAATGCCAGATTGTCAGGTGACTTGTAATATCTCACGATCATCGTTGCCGCTTCGGAGGATTTCGAAAGTCAGCTTTCGCGAAAAACGACTTCCTACTGTTAAACAAGATAAAGCGCTGTAATATTCTCCCTAAGCGTACAAAGCGTATGGTGTGGCGTTGCCGCCCGCCGGCGAGGGCGGGCGCTACCACATCTAAGCCGTGGCCGCGGGCTGCTCGACGAACACCAGCACCATTTCCCATGGCGGTATCGTCGGCAGCCTAAATCGCCGATAGGGGCCGTCGGTCAGGTCCGCCTGAACCGGTGTCTCGACGCCGCGCATGTCGGTTATTTTCATGAGATCGTTCCCCGTGCGCACAAGCAACTCGACGCCGTGGGCCGGGTCCAAGTACGAGTTCAAGAGCGCGATGGCGACGGAACGGTCGCCCGGATGGCGCACCCAGAGGTTCATGCGGTGGAAGGACACCACGTACGCGGGTAGGGTGTCTTTGGATAGCCACCGCATGATGGCCTTCAATTGCGCCGACTTACTAAGGTTCTGCAATTGCTCCCACGGGTAATAGCCGGCGACGCAGACACGGCCCCCTTCGCGGTTCTCATACACGCCCAAACAACAAGGCGCGGTCTCGCGGTACGTGTAGTTTACGCAGCGTGATAGAAGCTGCGCGCCATCTGCCGTTGGTCTCAAGAAGTAGGTCGGACACTTCCAGAAAGATTGCCGTCCATTGCGACTGCGGCCTGCAAACGCGGCATTTAAGGGATGATCGGTCAACTCTTCGATGCAGTCTTCGTGGCGCACATCGGCCACTTCGAAACCCGTGAGCGCTCTGTACCCCAGTGCGTTCAAGCGGGTGAGAGTAGGTCCATCCAGGTAGACACCCTGGGCGAGGGCCGTCCGGATTTCGTCGCCAGTCAGCGCCAGGACTTGGTCGCCGGACCAGGCCGTAACACACGCGTGGGACGCGGCGTATGCCGCAGGCAGGCCGGTGGCCCAGATTTCGTTGCAGTGACTGGGCGCGCTCGGACCTGCGAACCATTCTCCGTCGGGGTTCTGTGCGGCGTAGGTATCCTTCACCCAGCCGCTGTGAATACCAAGGCACGGCGCTCGGCCCAGTACTCGCGCGAGAAGGTCTAGAAATGGACGCGCTCCTTGAAGTCGCGCCACCAGAGGACGGTACTCGTCGAGCGGTTCGTCGTATTGAGACAAGACGTTGAAGGCGGTCCCGGTGCAACCGCTCGCAATATAGGCAGCGGCCTCTAGGGCGGTAGCGTGAGCGCTCTTCTTCAGCCGCTGATACGGAAAACTTTCGACCTCGGACTCGATACATTGCACGTGGGTGGGGAGCAACGCAACTTGCCGGCCAATGTCGTGCGCCTTGTCGGTGATATCGGCCAACCGTTCGTCGCGATACGTACCGGCCCCGGGTCGCCACAGCACCGCGGCGCGCTGCGGGCCGGCCAGGATTTCGGCCCAGGCGGCAAAGTCGTATCCTTCGTAGAAGCGGTCTCCGGTCATGAATCCCAGCGGTAGACCCGGCGCGACGGTATGTACCGTCATTTCAACGAGCCGAAACAAGTCGCCGATGGTTTCTCGGTTGTGCTCGAGCCATGCCCGACGCAAGCGAAGTTTGTCCGGTAAAGCCCCGGAAGAAAAGGCCTCGCGCAAGGAGTCTCGGGTGAATGGCCGGCCGAGACGTTGGGCGAAACGCTGCACACACGCGTCACAAAAACAGCCGGCCTTAATGGGCGCGTGACCCCAGAGCCGCACGTCGTCGTCAATCCAGAGATAGTCGGGTTGGGCTTTCGCCACGGCTTCATACACCTGCGCGATATACGCGCGGAGGCGATCGTCATTGGGGCAAAATGTGCCTCGGCACACGTTTCCTAGCGGGTCGGTCATGGCCGTGAAGTCGCCGGACAATGAATTGGGCAGGTTTTCTTCGTGATGGCCGATGGTGGCCAGCACATTGATGCCGGAGCGATAACCGCGTTCCCGGGCCGCCTTCATTCTTTCCTTTAAGATGGGCGCCCGTTCCAGGATGACGGCGAGCGGCAACGGCGGGTGCGTTTCTGACGTAAACAACGTAATCTCGTCGGTAATCCCCGGGTTTTGATCGAAAAGCTCGAGTAATTCGGTAAAGCGGGCTTCATCGAGCCAAAGGGGCGTGCCGATCCGAAAGCAGACGAAGGCACGCTCGAGGGATTGCTGCCCAATCGTCGCGGCGGGTACCCGACGCGGCGTCGCGGGCGATTCCGCGTGTGCCGGTGCGCCGGTGGCCATTTCGGCAAACAACGAAGCTGCGGGGAGACTGATCATACCCATCTTCAAAATACTCCTTCGCGTCAAATCCATGTCAAAACATCCGAGGCAACCCCAGCGTTGCCTTGCCGGCGGAATCGGTCTTAGAATTTTGATTGGCCCCATACGCGATTGGCGTCGTGTTCCATTTCTTCAACGCTTCCGGATTGGGAACGATCATAATCACGTCGCCTTCGCCCGTCGGAAATTCGGCGAGTCCCTCTTCCAGAGAACGTGGGTCGTGTCCGTTCGTGAACACGTACGCATTCTTCCACGGGCTCTCGAATCTGCAAGTCTTCCCAAGTCGGCTGACCACGCACACCCAGCGTACCTCGCCATTCCCTATCTCCGCGGAGACCACGAACCCATCCGTGGCGTGTAGTGTGAACCGCGCATTCCGGTGTCTCGCGGCCGGGGCCACCCGAATCACCCCGTCGTGGCTTTGAAGCAAGGCCTCGTTCATCGCGCATGCCAAAACCGACATGGACTCCATACCCATGTGGCGAAACGGCCACGCCGGAAACGGAAACTGCGCTTGGTCACGGTCGGCCTTGGGAAGCGAGGCGTCCTTTACCAGGGTGGTCCTGAATCGCAGCGCGGCATCGGCTTTCATGATGTCGCGCGGCCCGTAGTGTCCGAAGCCGTTGCAGTAGAACTGCCAGCGTCCGGGCCACAGCGCAAGGACTCGAGCGAGTTCATCCGAAAGACCCAGGCGCGCCAGCACGATGGGCAGCGGGTCCCAACCCATGCCCGCGACACCGAAGGCTTTTGCGGTGTTCACGGCAGTTTTGAACGGCGCGGAATCGCGGTCCGCGAGACCGATAAGTCCGGACGGGAACACGGGCGCGAATTCCACCCACGGAAAGATGCCGGCGTAGCATTTCATGTCTTCTGGTATACCGCTGTATGGAGTCTTGTTCCACTCCAACGCCTGGACCATTTCAAATGGGTCCTGAACAGCGTTGGGCGGGTCATCGTTGGCGACGAACGAAGTCAGGAGGCGGTTCTCCTTGAGGCCGAACCCGGCCGCAAAGACGTCCTCCGAGAAAACGGCTTCCCCTTTGAACAAAGCCCGTGTGAGTGACCAAGTCCCATTCTCGTGGGCGATAAGTTCCGGCGCGGCCTTGATCACGGGCAACGGGGCCAAGTTGTCAAGCATGGTCTTCCACGTAGTTGCCCGCGGTTCCTCGACGCCGGCTTCCGCTAGTGCGGCCAGGGCGGTCGCGAAGAGCACGCGGCCATACACGAGTTCTGTGATGGCATCACGGAGCAGAATCCACCCCTCATACCCCGTCCCGCTCTTGGCGTGATACGCGCCGTCGGCGCCGCGCTCGAACAGGGACTCAAAGAATCTTGCCGCTTCGAGAAGGTACGGGAGTGCGCGAGTCTTGAGGAATTCGCGGCTGCCCGTGAACCGGTACTGGCGCCAGAAATCCATGGCGATCTGCGCCACGGGCGTATGGTTGTGAAATTCACTCGCGGAATTGTAGCCCCGCCGCTCGCACACGTCGGAAACGATCGCGCCGTCCGCATGGAACGCTTCGCGCGCGTCCTGCTGACCGTAGGGAAGGGCGTTGAATCGGTACTTCAGGTACGAATCTACCAGTTCGTGGTGGCCGGCCGCGTTCAAGGGCCAATAGACCTCCTGCTGGTTCCAGTGAAAACAGAAATTCCAGTTCTGGACATCGCGGTTCCAGCCCCAGAGACCATTGATGAAGCGACCGGGATACGCGCCGCGTTGTGAGGCGTTGGCGTAGTACATGGCCAAGTGCCACAGGTTGTCGAGGTAGTCATCGCCGAATTCCATCAGCGACCGCCCCCAAAACGTTTTCCATGCCGCCGCGTGCGTTTCGGCGAGTTGCGAGATTCCCTTCTCGCGCGCCGCCGTCAACGCCCTCTTCACCTCCGGGATGGGGTCTTCCCGCAAGGGCGAAGTGACCGCGAGTAGTATGTCGAAGGTCTTGTCCGCGTCTCCGGTGACGGCGATCCGGGCCGCATGGGAGTGCAGGCGCGTGTAGGTGGGCGTGGCACCAATCCGCCCGGCCACGTGGCAGCCGGCGGCAAAGTCGCCGTTGGTCAATTGGTGAGTCAGGTAGGCGCCCGCGTCGTCCACGGCGGCCTGGCTCCCCTTGATCCCGAGTGCGGAATCGCGGTTGACCAAGGCATACCAATGGGAGAACGTCCGCGAACCGTAGCGCTCGAGGGTTACATTCACGGGTACGTCCTCGTTTAGCTTGCTCATTATTTCACAGCAGAACAGGCCCGTGTCGTGGTCTACAAACGCGCGCGCGGACACCGCGCCCAGTGGGGTAAGCGAGGTGAGCGTCATCGTCGCGTCCGCCAAGTTCAGCCGTGCATTGAAGTCGGACAGGTAGAAGACGTCGAAAACCGGCATCTGAAAATCAACGATCAGCCGACAGGCGTGCCGCAGTGCTGTGCTGAATTCCTCTTCTTCCGCGCGCCAGTTGTGAAACCGGCCAAATGCCGCGTCATCCCAGAGGTCGCACTTGTTCGCCGCGAACACCAGCTTTGTGTCGTCGGTCCAACAGAGGATGCCGATGTCGCCGTTGCCGAGAGGCAGGCCCTGCATCGGATCGCTGGGCGGCGTCAGATACACCAAGTCGTGCTTGGCGACGCGCCCCGGCCAAGGAATCTCCCATGAGGCCGTCTTAGGATCAAATGGCGATTCGATCATTTTCGTGGGTTCCTCCAAGGTTCCTTGCGTTGTTCCTCCCGGTACCACACTTGGCGCAGCGCTGGCCTCCATCTTGGCCGACAACGAGGCTGCGGGTATGCTGACCATGCCCATCTTCAAGAATCTCCTTCGTGTTATCTCCACGTAACGGCTCCACTAAGACATTCGCGGCGAACCCGGCGCGCCAAGAATTGCGCAGACCATCTCGCCCGCCTCTATTTTGGAGCGCTCTGCGCCCGCTTGGGTTGCAAGGCGCCCAGGCGGTCATGGGCGGCGCGGAAGTCCGGCTGGAGGCTCAGCGCGTCAGAATAGGCCTGAATTGCCTGTTCAAATCTGCTTTGGCGTTCGAAGGCAGCACCGAGGTTGTAATAAACCAAGGTATTGCGGAAACCGAGCTGAAGCGCTTCTCGGTAGCAAGTAACGGCTTCATCCAATCGGCCGAGCCGGGCCAACTCATTGCCCAAATTACACCGTAAATCCCCTCGGGACGGCGCGAGGCGGACTGCGGATTGGTAATGGCCGAGCGCCTCGTCATGGCGATTAAGGTGCGACAACGCTTCGGCGAGGTGCGCGTGCGTGTCGGCATCGCGGGGACTCAATTCGAGCGCGCGCTCGTAGTGAGCGAGGGCGTTATCGAAATTTCCCTGACGGGCGAACACGAATCCAAGGTTGAATTGGGCCGGAGAAAAGTCGGGCTTCAGGCGTGCCGCACTGAGGAAATGTTGAAAGGCCTTATCGGTAACACCACGTTCGAGTAGGGCGGTGCCGAGGTTGTTATGGGCCATGTAATTATCTCGGGTGACGCGCAATGCATGCGTGTATACGGTCTCGGCGTTGCGCCAGTGCCCCACTTGTAAGACCGACATAAGTCCTAGGCCGATAAGAAGGACAGTAGCCAGGGCGATCAACGCACGCTCTGAAATGTCGCGTTTCTGCCACCCGTCCGCAATGGCCCACGTCAATGCGATGAATAGACCGATTAAAGGGATGTAGGTATACCGGTCGGCTTGTACGTGCGTGCCGTATTGCACGACACCAATGACCGGAAGTAGTGAGACAATGAACCACCACCAGCCCAGGAAAAAATAGGGAGCGCGGCGCCACCAGAGCACGGCTGTGGCGGTGCCGGCAATCAACACAAACAATGAAACGGCTACTTGCCACGCGGGCGGAATGGACGTCGGGTTTGGGTAGAAGATCGCGAAACTGTGCGGGACAATCGTCTTGAACAGGTAGGTACCGTAGGAGACGACGCCATTGATCAACCGCACGGATAATCGCGCGTCGTGAAAGGTCCGGATGATGCCGGACGACTGAGCCGTGTGATAGGTAATCGCGCAGGAAAGGAACGCGAGTATCAGAAGAGGAACTTTTTCTGCTACCAGGAGCGTGCGCGACGTGCGCCAGGGTTGGGATTGATTCACTCCGGTGTCCCAGCGGTTCAGCGGCCAATAGTCCATCAAGAGCAACACCAGCGGGAGCGTGACCAGCATCGGCTTGGCCATCAAGCCGAGGACGAGGCATACGGCGACCATAAGCCAACGCCGCACGGTCGGCTGCCGGGTATAATTCAGATACGCAAGCATGGTCAAGAGCCAGAACAAGGCGCTGATCAAATCTTTGCGGCTGGAAATGCTGGCCACCGGCTCGACATGAAATGGATGCAGGGCGAATAGGGCGGCCACCATCAGGCTACGGCCCGGGGCTCCCGTCATACGCCGCAGCACGTGATAGAGCAAGAGCGAATTCGCGAGGTGAAACAGGAGGCTGACGCAATGATGGGCGCCCGGGTTGAGACCGAAGAGTTGGCAATCGAGCATGTGCGAAATCCAGGTGATGGGATGCCAGTGGCCGATCTCGGTATACGTGAATGCGCGCGCCAAATTCCCCGGGGTCAGCCCCGATTGCACAAATAGATTGCGGGTTACATATAGGTGGTCGTCCAGGTCGATAAAATCATTGAGGGCGAGGCGCGCAAAGACAAGTATGATGGCTGCGGCCAAAGCCGACAGGGCAAGCTTATGCAGGCGTACGTCGGAACAGGGCATCCACTCCTTATATACGCGACAAAAAGGCAAAACAAGTCGAGTGTTAATTACTTCCGTACGAGGAGGCGCGGTGGCGTCTTCGGGCGAGTTCGCTGGCGTACTTACGGCCGAGCGAGTCTGCGTGCTCGGTGGCCCAGTCCGTCAAGCGAGTCGTTCCCGCGGGTGGCGCGTCCACATAGAGCAGATCAGCCATGAGGCCGGCGATTTCGTCGCGGGTGATTAGCACATCGTTCATCAGTTTTCCAAGGAGCCATCCGGCTACGTAACCGAGGCCGGGTGGAACGGAAATGATCGGGCGCGGCGTACCGATAATCTTGCCGATAGTCCGCACTAACTCGCGGAAGGTGAAAGTTTCCGGACCAATGGCGTTGATGATGACATTTTCTCGAGACCGACCTTGTTCGACGGCCAAATTGGCGAGGTCTTCCACGTACATCGGCTGAATTCGGTATTGACCGTCGCCGAACACGCCAAAGACGGGCAGATGTCGCAAGGTCCACGCAATGTTATTGATTAGGATGTCTTCGTTGCCGAAAAGCACGGGCGGGCGGAGGATGGCGTGGGACAAGCCGCTTTCTTTCAGAACTCGTTCGAGCCGGCCTTTTCCACTGAAGTATTCCAGAGGGGAGTCTTCCGCGGGATTTGTGATGCTGACATGGACGATTCGCTCGACTCCGGCTTCTCGCGCAGCGTTAAACAATGATTCCGAGTTGCGCACGGCGTCGGCATGGGAGAATGACTTGTGGTTAAACCGTACCCAGTACGTATTATAGAGGACGCGGATGCCGTGCAACGCTTCTTTCAATCTTGACGGCTGATCGAAGTTGAAGCGAAACGCCTGCACCTTGTCGCCGAACAGGTTTCCCCGTTGAATCGAGTTGGTAAGGGTGATGACGTTGACGCCTTGGGCCAGCAGCCTTTCAGCGACGTACCGTCCGGAATACCCGAAGGCGCCGGTGACAGCATGTGTCTCTTGGCTTGAAGGTGGGGCGCTCACACGTCCTCCTCTAGCCACTGCACAAACTGCTGCATGTCTTTATCGAGTATTCGGCGTTTTGCGTCCGGGTCTGTGATCGAAGGATCGGATTGCATTTGCGCGGGATATTGCGCCCAGGCAATTACATCGCGGTAATCCTGCTTGGCCATCTCGACGAGTTCCCGGACCTTTCCCGCGTTCCCGCTGCACAACTTGAGAATACAAAGGTGGACCCGCGGCACTTCGCGTTCGTACGATTCGGTACCGTAGCGCGCCAACTCCTGGCGCACCCGAGCTTGCATACTCGGGTCGGGGAATATGCGTGGAAGCTGGCGATTCAGATAGGCCTCGTAGTCCATGTATTGCATCGTCTGGTCAGCGAATGATGTGAAGCGTCTCGGGAAGATGATATCATGGGAACATTCGAAGATGTTTGTTCCCAGGACAGTCGGAAGAACCCATGCTCGAAGAGTTGGAGATTGAAAACTACAAATCACTGCACCGGGTATCGTTTCGAGTCCCACAGTTTGGCGTGCTGGTAGGGGCAAATGCCGCCGGCAAGTCGAATTTCGCTGACGCGATCGAGTTTTTGCAACTTGTAGCGATGGCGGGTCTACCGTCGGCAGTCAGTGACAAAGGCGGTTATGAGAATCTCTGCTTTCGCCGCGCCCGCCGTGCGAAGGGTGCAATTCGATTTCGTACCAGGATTACCGGCATAAGCCTCAGGTTCTCTGAAGGGAACAACAAGCAGCGAATCAAACTCAACTTTGACTACAGTTTCTCTTTCAGGGCGAAAAAGCAGGCCATCAGCTCGGAGTTCGTCGTGGCTTCCGAAGAATTCAGTCTTACGTATGAATCGCCACGGGACAACGGAAAGAACCGTAAGGGGTTGACTTATCGTCGCAGTCCCGAAGGAGTTCACCTCCAAGTTGAAGGTAGTAAGCATCCAGAAGTAATCCCGCCGGAGCGTTTTCTACAGAGTATCCTGGGTGGAGACAAGAGGGCATTTCCCGAAGACGATCTCATCTTGACAAAGCTGCTCAAGCCCTTGCCGCCTTTCTTCTTTCTCACCGAGTATTTGTCGAAGTTTCGAGTCTTCCAGATCATGCCTTCCGCCACCCGGAAGGCGGCATCGGCTTCGGGTTCACGAGAGATGGGCAAGCACGGTGAAAATTTGCCGGCCGCGTTGAGCGCCTTGCAACGGGAGGACGGGAAGGCCTATCAAGGACTACTCGACCAGTTGCGACTAGCGGTTCCCACCGTACAAAAACTTGAAACGGGGTACGTAGAGACGCGAGAACTCGGCTTGTTCCTACGCGAGGAAGGCATGGCGCGCAGAATGTTTGCGTCGGAACTTTCCGACGGAACCCTGAGAACCATAGCGCTGTTCCTTCCGCTTACGTTCCCAAGCTATGGTCTGGTCGTGATTGAAGAGCCGGAAAACTGTATCCATCCCTGGGTGGTCCGGCAGTTTGTAAGCGCGTGTCGTGAAATGACAGAAGGACGACAAATCATCCTGACGACCCACTCCCCGGTGCTGGTGTCGGAACTCAAGGCCGAAGAGTTATTCGTCGTCGAAAGACGCGATGGCGAGACCCGGATTGTGCCCGCTTCCGAAGCCGCAACCGGCGTGGACGAGATCGTCAATGCGGGGGTGATGAAACTTGGACAGTATTGGGATTCGGGGGCAATGGGCGCTGTTCCTGAACAACTCATATTACCCTCGGTGAAATGAAATCCCGTCCCTTGGTGACGCGACGCCCTCTCATTGGTCTTGTCGTCGAGGGGACGATCGAGTATTCCGCGCTCCCCGATTTCATAAGGAGGCTGGGGCTACGTGCAACACGCCCGGCCTGCTTGCATGGACAGCCGGTTGAGGCTCCGACCGAAGTTCTTGTCTCAAGGCATCTCGCGCCACATGTCCGCGCTCAATTATTGGAGGGCGCGGACTACGTGTGGATCGTGATTGATCTGGAAAGCCGTCGAATTGACGCGGACGAGTTTTGCGCAGATGTTCTCGGTAAACTGATCAAGGAGATTGCTCGAACCGAAAGTGATTCCGCAGCACGAAGGTTGCGCGTCGCGATCTGCGACCGAACTTTTGAGAATTGGCTCTTGGCGGATCCCAAGGGATTGCGGCGCTGTAAGCTCATTGGCCGCGACTTATCCAAACAGGTCCGATGTCACGCCGACGGAAAGGACGCAATCACCATACTCAAGTCGGCAATGTCACGTGGGGTTCGCTACCACAAACCGGTTCACAGTTCAAAATTGGCGCGCTATATTCGAGTGGAAGATTCAAACGTGAAATTATGTAGCGAGTCTTTGCGCACGTTTGTGAAAGCACTCTGTTCCATTCCGTAGATCGTGGTGCCCTGGTGATCCGGTTCTAGTGCTTCACTCTGAAGGGACGTTTGGGTGGTTGGGAACCGGATGTTATAATCGCCGGCTTGGATGAACAGTTCAACGGTCCCTGTAGCGAAAGTGACACGCTTGTGCGTCGTTTGAATAGACTGATCGATTCCCCGTCCTATTTTGAGTTTGTAGCTTCTTGATGGCTTCCGACACTCTGACCGCGCAGGCACCCGTGGACCTTTCCGTCATCATTCCGGCGATGAACGAGGCGCCGAATCTTTTTCGGCTCCTGCCGGCGTTGCGCGAGATTTTGGACCACCTCGGCATGCGGTGGGAAGTGCTGGTAGTTGATCCGGAATCGCCGGATGGCACGGCGAAAGTGGTGGAACAGGCAGGCGCGCGCTATGTGATTGACGAGGGACGCGGCTACGGCGCGGCGATCATGAAAGGGGCGGCTCAGGCGCGCGGCACGTATGTGTTGACGATGGACGCGGACCAATCGCATCCGGCGGAGTTTATTCGTTCGCTCTGGGAACGCCGCAATTCGGCCGACATTGTAATCGCGTCGCGTTACGTGCATGGCGGGCATGCCGACCAGCCCTGGTTTCGCCACGTGCTCAGCCGCATCTTGAACAAGTTCTTTGCGGTGGGCCTGTCCATTCCGGTGCGAGACCTGTCCAGTGGTTTCCGGTTGTACCGTCGCAAAGTCTTGGAGCGCATGCACCCGGACTTTCAGAATTTTGTCATCCTGGTGGAGATTCTGCTGCGGGCATTTGCCAACGGCATGCATATTCAGGAAATCCCGTTTGATTACCAGCCGCGACGTTCCGGCGCTTCGAAGGCGAAGATCATCAAGTTCGGTTGGGACTACCTCCGGCTGTTCTATCGCATGTGGAAAATTCGGAATTCCATCGCGTTTCCCGATTACGATTGGCGCGCGTATGACAGCCGCATCCCGCTGCAGCGTTATTGGCAGCGGCGGCGGCACCTGATCATCATGCGGTTGACGCCCAGTTTCGTCCACACCGCGGACATCGGCTGTGGGTCGAGTCGGATCATGGCGGATTTACCTCACGCCGTCGGCGTGGATTTCCGCTTTGACAAACTGGCGTTCATGCGCAAGACGAACCAGCGGCTGGTCCAGAGCGACGGGCTTCGGCTGCCGTTCAGAGACGGCGAATTCGAGTGCGTGATCTGCTCGCAGGTGATCGAGCACGTCCCCGAAGAGAACGGGCGACTGCTCAATGAGTTGACACGTATTCTGAAACCGGGCGGGACGCTCGTGCTTGGCACTCCCGACTATGGACGTTGGGAATGGATTTGCACCGAATGGCTATACGGCAAAGTGGCCCCCGGGGCCTACGCGGACGAGCACGTTACTCATTACACCTTCGACTCGCTGTGCACTGCGCTGGCCTCGCGCGACTACGAACTGCTGGAACACCACTACATCTGCCACGGAGAGTTAATTCTTGCCGCGAAGAAGCGAGGGTCAGGCAAATAGCTGCGGGCTTAGTACACAACTACGAGCCGCGGTGGCCAGAGTTAGTTGGTGAATACTCTGAGTGGCTAACGCGTCGCCGCCCTCAGAGGGTGGACAGTTCCGCTTCCAACGGCTTGTCCTTTCGGAAGCGGCTGACACCCAGGATGCTGAAGCCGATCACGTGGCCGGCGGCGTCTACTCGTTCCATAACCGCGTCGTTCGAGGTTTCTTTCATGTAGCCGGCAACGTCTGAAAAACGAACTTCCAAGTAGTCGGCTTCTGCGTCGAACCACACTTTCACTTTCTCGGCCATAGCTCTT
The DNA here is from genome assembly GCA_016209895.1 of Candidatus Hydrogenedentota bacterium. Taxonomy (GTDB): domain Bacteria; phylum Hydrogenedentota; class Hydrogenedentia; order Hydrogenedentales; family SLHB01; genus JACQVH01. Next base: position 17,273 of record JACQVH010000165.1, read on the forward strand.
CTCCGGCTTTAGGTTTGTCGGTCAAGTAGGCCGTGACGACAAACGCATCGTTCTCCCTGTATTTAACCACAACACACAGCCATTTGCCACCGACCGTAGTGTGCGGACAAGAATCGTAGTACAGACTTACCGCTCGGTCAGAGCTCGAACGTCGCACGAATTGGGGCTGACGAAGCACCCGACGAATCTCCCCTTCCATTCCCATCATTTCCGCGTGTTCCAGAACGTGGGAGAGCCTTTCCGCCGTCAAGCGTACGCTGTTGCCGAAGCAGTCCTCGTATACTCTCGATCCCATCGCCTTGCCCCCTAATCCCGAGTCATACTGTTCGCGGCGGACGCTCGTGGGTGTCGCCGATGCGGTCCATCCATTCGGTCATATACCTCCGGAGGCGGGAAAGTGTCCTGCGATTGGATTCCTGGCCGGCCACATTGTTCATTTCGTAAGGATCGGCCCCCTCGTCGAACAACGCTTCGTCATTGACGTCGGTAAGGACGTATTTCCAGCGGCCAGTGCGGACCATTCGGTGGCCCATACCGAGCGTGCCGCCCACGCCGACGCATTCGCTGGCGACGTACTTGCGCAATTGGCGACGGGGATGGGCGAAAAGCGGAGCGAGAGACAGTCCGGAAAGATTGCCAGGTTTCGCGACACCGGTCAAATCCAGGACCGTAGGGACCAAGTCGAGGCTGGAGACCAGTGCCGGGCATCGGACCTGTTTTTTCGAGAGTCCGTTCCAATGGATGAACATGGGTATGCGCACGGATTCCTCGTGCATGGTGATCTTGTTGCCGAGGCCGTGGTTGCCGAGCAAGTAACCGTTATCCGACAGGAACACGATGACGGTGTGCCCGTATAGTTTGGACGCTTCGAGTTGAGCGACCAGTTGCCCGACTTGCTGATCAAGGCGCGAAACAGCGGCGTAGTAGGCGCGGACATAGTCGAGCATCATCTCTCGGGTGCGCGGTGGACCGCCGGGTAGGTTCTTGTAGTTTCCAGTCACCGTGGTATCCCGAAAGAACCGTTGGCCGGGCATACCTTGGTTATAGATGCTGCCTTCCGGCGGAGACTCGAGAAAGTTGGGGTCAACCTCAAGTCTTGCGTCTCGATAAAGGTCCAGCCACTCGGGGCCGGGCCGCAGCGGCAGGTGGGGTTGTCGGGGCGCCACCCAGAGGAAAAACGGATCGGGATTACCGCGTCTTTGATCGAGGAATTGCGCCACGAAGGCGAACGTCTCGTTGTCGGTTGTATCCTTGTGCTCTTCTCCCAGCATGAATCCGTAGTCGCGCGGTTCGCCCAAGTGGGACTTGCCGCAGAAGGCCGTCGTATAGCCGGCCCCGGCAAGTAAGTGCGCCACGGTTTTGTAGCGCTTTTCCTCGACCACACTCTTGCGGAAACCAGTAGGGTCAAGCGCAATTGCGCCGTGCTGCTGGGGGAACAGGCCCGTCAAGAGACTCGCGCGGCTGGCCACGCAGATGGGCGACGCCACGTAGGCATGGTCGAAAATGATTCCCTGGCCTGCCAACCTATCCAGGGCTGGGGTCTTGACGACCCGATTGTTGTAACCGATGGCGCGGTAGCACTGGTCATCGCTGACGACCACCAGGAAATTGAGCGGGCGCTCTCGTCTGCGGGGAATCTTCCCAAGAATGGATGGCATCGTTAGCGAAATACCGGTGATACCAGACATTGTCAAGAAATCCTTGCGTGATAGTTGAACCTTTCTCACGTGTCACTCCTTCCCTTGCCGGGAGTCATAGGTACGGTCGGCGGGGACGCCGACCCTCCCGCGGCCACATCTCCGTCCGGCGGAAATCCTACGCTTAATCGAATTTTTGCAGAAGTATGGAAAGGGCCACAGTATACCACCTTGGGACGATTCGGGAGCCGGATTGAAGAGGGGCGGACCGAACACGATTTAGTCTTTAACGTTGACTGAAACAGCGAGGGACCGAGCCTGCCGACCCGGTCCCTGTTGTATCGCATCACCCGCGTCAGCGTTCGGGTTTGTCACCAAGGGTACGACGTCCTCCATGCAGGTGAGGATGCCTAATCTTTAGACTCCGAACGACAAATCTCCGGACCGGGGAGTCTCCGCTTTCCCGTTGGACGAATCTTTACCATGGACACCGGTGTGTCATGGATTTGACGATAGGACTAACCCTCCTTCGCTAACGCTTCGGCGGGCAAGTCCATATTCCCTGGTTACGGGGGATGATCTTAACCGTACACGACTTCTGCGAATTGCCGAGAGTAGCCGTTACGGACACCGCAGTCGTTTCCGTTCCGAGGTTCGTGGTAGCCGCAGGTCGTTGAAACCGAGGTAAAGTTAGCCACGAGATCGCGGTTCGCGCTGATCGCGAAGCTATAACCTGCCAAGGCGCTTACAGGTACGCCGTTTCCCGTCCAATTCTCGAATACATAGCCGGGGTTCGCGGTCGCGACAACCGTCACTTCCGTTCCACTGTCATACGTCCCGTCGCCGCTGGTTGTGCCACCGGCTGCGGGTGAGGCAGTAGTCGCCACGCTGTAGGTTTGCACGAAATTCGCCACCAGGACTCGCTGACGCTGCTCACGAAAGCCGACGTGGGCATGGTGGACCTCGAGCGCGAACTGGTGATGCTCCCGGACCTGATCTGCGAGTGTTACGACGACACGCTGATTCTTGGGGAATCACAAGGCCTCACCGTAACGATGGGGGCGTGTGAGGGGGCCATGGTGTTGGGCGACCGGAACCGTCTACGCCAGTTGTTGCTGAACCTCGCCGACAACGCCGTAGAATATAACAAGCCGGACAGTTCGATTACGTTTTCGCTGCGGAACGTTGCCAACTTCGCGGAAATCGTCATTACCAACACCGGGCGCCGGCATCCCGCTGAGTTGATATTGTACGCGTCTTTGTGAATATTGCTAGACGTTTGCCGGCGTAGTGCGTAAAGGGAAGGGCCGTGGGGATGACGACGGAGACGACGGAGCAAGACAAGCGGGGAAGCATTGTATATCTGACCGGCGTGTGTCTGGTGGCCACGCTGGGTGGATTGCTGTTCGGATACGATACGGCGGTGATTTCGGGCGCGGTAGGTTTTCTGGCGGAACGCTACAGTCTGGACCCGGCGGGCATCGGCTGGGCGGTTTCGAGCGCGCTGGTTGGATGCATTATCGGAGTTTCCATCGCGGGCGAAGTTACGGATCGGCTGGGGCGTAAACAAGGGTTGATCCTGGCGGCCGCGCTATTCTTCATATCCGCCGTGGGCACGGCCTTGCCGCGGAATCTTGCGGAATTCGTTGTGTATCGCATTGTCGGCGGGGTCGGGGTGGGAATCGCGTCCATGGCGTCTCCCATCTACATTGCGGAAATCTCGCCCGCGGCTATTCGCGGACGCATGGTTTCGTTCAATCAACTGGCCATCGTGCTGGGCATGTTCGTGGTGTATTTCGTCAACTACTTTGTCGCGGGCCTCGGGGACCATGCCTGGAATGTGACCAATGGTTGGCGATGGATGTTTGGTTCCGAGGCCTTCCCGGCCTTGGGTCTCCTGGTGCTGATGTTCTTCGTTCCGAATTCGCCACGTTTTCTCGTCAAACAGGGACGCACGGCCGAGGCCTTCGCCGTCCTGGAGCGCGTGGGGGGCACGGCCCACGCGAAGGCGGAAGTGGCCGAGATCGAGCAGACCATCAAGATGAAGAGTGGTACCATGCGGGATTTGCTTCAGCCTGGCGTCCGGCTGCTTCTAGTCGTTGGAATCGCCTTGGCGGTGTTTCAACAAGTCACGGGGATCAATGTGTTCCTGTATTACGCTCCCGAAATTTTCAAGAAGCTTGGCACCGATACGGACGTCGCGCTGCTGCAGACGATCGTGGTCGGAGGCGTGAACATGCTGTTCACCTTTGTCGCGATCTTCACGGTGGACAAGATTGGCCGCAAGCCGCTCATGTTGGCCGGTTTCGCGGGGATGGGCATCTGCTTGTTTTCGATGGGCGTGTCGGCCTATCTGGAGAACGTCAACGCGTGGATGCTGATCTTTGTGTTGGGCTACATCGCCTGTTTTGCGACCTCGGTAGGGCCGGTCACCTGGGTCATTCTGTCCGAGATTTTCCCGACGAAGGTCCGCGGCCGGGCCTTGGCGATTGCGACGTTCTTCCTCTGGACCGCGAATTATGTCGTGTCCCAGACGTTCCCGATGATGGCGGAGAACGCGTATCTACAAAGGGAATTTCATGGCGGGTTCCCTTTCTGGGTGTACGGTGCTTTGTGTGTCGTGTCGTTGGTGTTTGTCTTCTATGCAATCCCGGAGACCAAGGGACGATCATTGGAGGAAATCGAGAGGAGTTTGGGCGCGCGCGGTCCGCGTCGGGAGGATTTTGCGGCGGTCGCGCCGACGTCCCGCGCGGAGGACGCGTGCTTTCCCGAGGAATTAGAGCCGTGACCCGGTATGAGGTCTGAAGTCGGAGTGACTCGCATGAATTCAGTGGAACGGCTCAAAGCGACGCTTGCTCACCGAGAACCGGACCGCGTGTGCGTGGATTTTGGCAGCACGGCCGTGACCGGTATGTCCACCTCGACAGTCGCCAGACTGCGGAGAGAACTTACGGGAGATCACAAGTACCGGGTGAAGGTGGTCGAGCCGTATCAGATGCTGGGCGAGATTGATGATGCGCTTCTCGACGCGCTCGGCGTGGACGTGTTGCCGGTAATGCCGCCCAAGACGTTGTTTGGATTTGCGAACAAGGATTGGAAGCCCTTCACGCTGTTCGACGGGACAAAGGTGCTTGTGCCGGGCGATTTCAACGTGACCGAAGACGGCCACGGCGGCTGGTATATTCATCCGGAAGGGGACACGTCGGTCGCGCCGAGCGGCCACATGCCCAAGGATGGGTTCTATTTCGACGCCATTTGCCGGCCGGAGTCCGACGATGATCGCGAGCCGGATCCTGCGGACAACCTGGAAGAATTCGGTCCATTGAGCGATGAGGACTTGCAGTACTTTGCCGAAACGGCGCGAGACGCGTCCGCCCGGGGCAAGGGGGCGATCCTGACCGTTCCGGGTACGGCCTTCGGCGATATTGCGTTGGTGCCTGCCATGTGGCGGAAGCGAACCAAAGGAATCCGAGAGATCGAGGATTGGTATCTCGCGACGCTGGCCCGTCGGGAATATGTGTATACGGTGTTTGAAGGCCAGTGCGAAATCGCGCTTGAGAATCTGGCGCGTTTAGCGGAAGCGGTCGGGGACAACGTGCAGGCAGCGTTTACCACCGGCACGGATTTCGGAACGCAGAAGGGGACATTTATTTCGGCTGCGACGTATCGCGACCTGTATCAGCCCTTTCACCGCCAAATCAACGACTTCATTCACAAACACACCCACTGGAAAACGTTTATCCACTCGTGCGGAAGCGTCGTTGATTTCATCCCCGACTTTATCGAGGCCGGTTTCGACATTTTAAATCCGGTGCAATGCTCGGCGGCGGGGATGGATCCGCGTAAGCTCAAGCGCGAGTTTGGCAAGGACATCGTTTTCTGGGGCGGAGGAGTAGACACGCAAAAGACCCTGCCCTTCGGCACGCCGGATGACGTGTACAACGAAGTGAGCGAGCGAATCGAGATTCTGGGCGGAGGGGGCGGTTTCGTGTTCAACGCGATTCACAATCTCCAAGCGAATTCACCGATCGAGAACGTGATGGCGATGGTTCGCGCCCTGCGTGATAGCCGGTCATGACTACGGAAGTTTGATGCCATGCGCGGGATGACCCTGGCTCTTTCGCTAGTCGTTGTCTGTTCCGCGGCTCGAGCCGATACTCCCTGGGAACGATTCGCTTTTGATGACTCAGAAGAATCGGTGCGTCTCGCCGTCGTAGATTCGCAGCGCTACATCACACAAGTGACTGATAAGGTGCCGTCGGTAGTCCGTGTGGCGGAGTGGACGAACGCCAAGCCTCCGGCAACCGTTCTTCAACTGAACGAAGAGATGAGTTCGCGGTTGGGAGCGCAGGGGTATCGGCTGGAGCAATCCGGGAAAAGTGTATTTATTACCGCTGCGGCCCCTGCGGGCCTCGTGAACGGCCTCTACGGCTTGCTGCGAGAACTGGGCTATCGTTTCAATCTGGGCAGCGAGACTGTCCCCAAAACGTTGCCGGACGCATTACCACATTCGCCGATCGAGCGCAAACCCGTCCTCACCACACGCGGCGTGTTGCCGTGGTACAACTTTTTCAATAGTCCGACCGCTTGGGACTTGGTGGACCATCGGGCGTTTCTGGACCAGCTTATTCGGATGGGCGCCAACTTCGTTGGATTCCATACCTATGACGCCGAGCCGTTTGCAGGGTATTTCGAAGAGGGCACGGTGAAGTATGGTCAACGACTTCTCAATACGGCGTCTCCGACTTGGGGTACTCATCCACTGAATACCCAAGATTTCGGTTTCGATACCGGCTTGTTGTACGCACAGGACTACTTCGGCGCAGAGACGACGCGTTTGGAGTTGCCGGAGCCCGAAGTAATCCAACGGGAACAGGACATCATGCGGGCCGCGTTGGACTATGCCAAGCGGCGCGGACTGACGACGTGCCTGGGCTTCGAGATGAACGGCGACCCGACGGTCCCCGCGATGCGGGATGCCTTCCTCAAGCGCCTTCATCATCTCATGGACCAATATCCCATGCTGGATGTGATCTGGTTGTGGCAATCCGAAACGCAAGGCGTTCAGGGTTTCACGACCCAATACAGCCAACACATATTGCCCTTCGCTTTGCAGGTGGGCAGCCCGCTCGAGATGTACGGTCTGGCGCGTCGCCAGACGTTCGCGCGGGTGGTGTGTGAAGTCGTCGGCGAGAAGCCATTTTATCAGGACAACGAGCAAGGGCGGATGGCCCGAGCTACGGAAGGCGCCCGCCTGGAACAATTCGCGTGCCTGGCGCTGCGCGCCATGGCGCAACGCGCAAACCCGCCACGATTGGCTATATCGGGATGGGGCGGGGACCAACGGCTGTTGTCGGCGGATTACTATGATGGTCTGGATAAGCTATTGCCGAATGATGTCATCTTCACGTCGCTCGATCACATTCAGCCGCGCGAGAGAGTGGACGCAGTCTACCGCTTGTTGCCGGAAACTCGCGAACACTGGCCGATCCCCTGGCTGGAGAACGATGGGGATCAGTGGCATCCCCAGCCGTATGTGCGCGTTTATGAGAAGATGATGCGCGACCTCATCCACGGGGGTAGCCAGGGCGTACTGGGGATTCATTGGCGGACGCGGTGCATCGAAGAGAATTTCAGCTATCTCGTGGAAGCGAGTTGGGATAGCAACGTGTCCGCTGACAAATTCTTTGTGGACAAGGCGGAGCACGTTTTTGATCCGGACATCGCCGATGAGATGGCGGAAATCCTGGCGAGCCTCGATCGGCTGGGCTACCTGTGGACCGGCGGAACGGGTCAGAATGAATGCGCGCCCTTCTCTTGGGGTGTACCGGATAGCGATACCCTGGAACGATTTAGCGCGCTTCGTTCGCGCGTCCAGGCGTTGTCGTCGAACGCGAAGAGCCGATGCCCTCCACTCGAATGGCTCCTGGCACGCATGGACTGGGTGTGGCACTACGCGCAAGCAAAACGCGGTGTACACGAAGCCACGGCGTTGCGGGACCGAGCGCAACGGACGAATGGCGACGAACGGAAACAACTCGCGGGACAGGGACTCGCCTTGCTGGACAAAGGCGATTTGGTTGAAGCGATGCACGCCTACGCCCGCCGCCTGACGACGCGCGGTGAATACGGGGTGTTGGCCATCATTAACACCAAAGCTTACGTCGCTTGGCGCGCCCTTCGTGAAGAGTTGGCTGCCTTGGCGGGCAAAGTCCCCGAACGCCGCGAACCGGCTTGGAAGCCTGAACCGAACATTCTGCTGCCGCGGTTTCTGGGCACGGTACCCGCGAAGGGAGAGTTCGTCGTGGAACCGATTATCTTGGGCGGCGGCAAGGCTTACGCCCATTATCGGGCGCTGGGAGAGGATAATTGGACTACCCAGATCCTTGCCCCGGTCCAGGGGTGGGTGCAAAGGGCCATCGTTCCGGGGAAAGCGCTGTGCGCGCCGGGCTTTGAAGTCGGTTTTTCGTTCCATGAAGACCCGAAGAGCGCCATGGCCTTCGGCCCGGTTTGTGTCACCGTGCAGGAATTGCCCGAACCGCAATCAATCCCGCTCGGCCGCCAAGTGGCATCCGTCGCGCCTGCCGGCTTCCCGCTTGAGGTGCGTGCGGGTAACGATCTGTTGGTGGAACTCTCCTGGGATGACCTTCCTCAAGCGGATTACTTTCGCGTCTATCGCAATGGCGAACCGGTGGTAGAGACTGCTGTCCCCTTTTTCCCGGATTGTCCCAAAACCACGAAGAGCGTGTATAAGGTAGAGGCCGTTCGGGGCGAAAGCGTCATCTCGGTCTCCGATCCCATTACCGTAGACGTGACCGCATTCGATATCGCGCCACCCAAGGCCGTGGGCGCGTTGCGCCTCCGCCGGAACCGGATGCACGTTTTGCTGCATTGGGAAACTCCATGGTCGCCGATGATCGCCCAATTCCGAATCGAGCGGCGTGCGCCCGGCGGGTCGTGGACCTTGGTCCACGAAGTGCCGGCACGGGCCGACCAAGTTGGCGTGTGGAGGGACGCTGCGCCGCCGGGGCATTGGGAATACCAAGTGACACCGGTGGGCCCGACGGGTTTAACGGGTGCGGCGGCCCGCGCCGAAATCGAGTTCGCCCCACTGGACGGTGTCCCGGCTCCATCGCTGGAGTGGCCGTTGAACGTGTTGCCGGCCGGCGCGGTCCAACATGGCGATGTGAAGTTCAATGGAACCGGCGCAGTCTTCTCCGGCGGCCACATTGAAGTGCCGCATAGGGAAGAAATGAATCTTGGGGAAGGCATGACGCTGCATTTCGAGTTCAAGGCCGACCGGGTAACCCCTATGCCAGTGCTACTGTCTCATGGCACCTGGACCGACGACGGTTGGTTCGCGCAAATTCTGGGCGGGCGCCTGATCGTGCGTATGCCCAAGGGAGACGCCGAAGGGCCAATCATTGAGCCGGGCCGCTGGTATCACGTGGATTTTGTGTTTGACGGACTTTTCGCGCACTTGGCCGTGGACGGCCACTGGCAACCCCAATCGGGCGCGCTCATCCAACCCAAACCCGCCATGCGACCGCTGCTCATCGGCGGATACGAATCGGGAGCCGACGAGCACCGCTTCGTCGGCGAAACACGGAATATACGCATCTATAACGACGTGGTGCTGGAACCTGCAAGTAGCGGGTTCCCATGAAAATCACCGCCCGGCGATACATGGCTGGCGAGATGATTTGACAATACGTATGATCGGGCGCAGCATCATGTATGAAGCGTGATGTTATGACCGTGAAACTTACCCTCAGCGTTGATCGCCAAGTTGTGGAAAAGGCTAAGCGGTACGCGCGTAAGCGTCACCGGAGCCTCTCGGCTTTGGTGACTAATTATCCGAAACACGTCACGGCAGAAGATGAAGGTCCGTTCGAAATAGACCCGCTCGTCCAGGAAGTCGCCGATGAGATACCACCGGATACCTTGCCTAAGTTGAGTGACCCCAAGTACCGGTATCTGAAAGACAAGTACCGGCGTGGGCGAGCGGCCCGCCCCTGAATAGAACGCGGACACCTCGGTCTTCGGCGGGGCGTTCGATCCTGAATTCGAGCGTCAGTCAGTGGCGATCTTCAATCGAGTTCAAGATGGAGCGATCGAGGTTGCAGTCTCGGCGCTAGTGTGGGACGAGCTTGAGCGGGCACCTGACTGTGAATTTCAGAAAGTTTCCATTGTACAATGGGGTGAACCAGATGCAAGGATATGGCCCGATTGTGATTCATGCGCCATCGGAGGTGGTTTTCGATGAAGAAGACAATGAAGCGTTTCTGAAGTGCCAAGCAGAACGCCGAAGGCGACCGGCTTAAGGCGCGGCGATCAGGCCGTGATACCGGCCCATCCAGTACGGCAGCAAGTAGTGCTCGCCGGAGCCTTCGTTGTTGCCGGTGCCGTTGGAATCGGCTTCATACGGGTCTTGATTCCACCTTTCAAAGTGCCGCTCGTCGGCCGGTAGCACGTCCATCAGCACGGCATCCCCGCCACGGTTCGGATCGGACCGAAACACCACGTCTGCGCGGTGCGAATTCTTCATGCTCCAGTCGCGGCGGTCGAGGGGCATCTCGCGCAACGTCTGTACGCCGCCCAGGATGTCCGCGTCGTCCCGGTCTATGGTCGCGTAGGTGAAGGCAAACAACGTATTCCGTTCGGGCGCTTCAATGCGCGCGTGGCGGCGGCAGGCGCGGTGCAGGGTTTCCTGGATGATCGGGTCCTGTTCCAACTGCAAGAAGGGGTAGTAGGCGACCGCCGAAAGCTGATCGTCGGAATGGTTCAATTCATCCGGAAAGAGTTTCTTTTCCAGTAGCAGATTGCTCAAATAACCGTGGTCCTCGATGAGCGAGCGAAAATGCTCGAGATATTTGTCGTCGCCGGTCACGTAATACGCCACCTTGAGGTGCGACAGGATCATCAGTGCATACAGCCCGCTCTCCAAATAATGACGGGGCTGATTGTTCAATCGCTCCGGGTCGTACCAACCCCACAGCGTCCGTTCACCGTCCCAATCTATGATCTGGTAGTTGTGGTCCACGATGTAATCCGTGACTTGCCGGATTTGCCGTTCCAACTGCTCCCGCTCGGCGGGGTCGTGCCGGGCAATGTGCTCGTAATAGGTGTAGAAGGCCAGGTAGTGCCCGTCAATCTGGTCGCTCGAGACGTCGTCCCGCCACATGTACTTGCCGTCGGCCGTTTTGTGCCACTCGGCCTGCGTCGCCGCCTGCTTCGCGTACGGTTCGTCCACGCCGATGACGCTCCGGGCGACGAGTCCTTTGATCCCGGTCACGATTTGGAGCAGGTAGAGGGCGTCCATGCCCGTCTTCGCCGCCGCGCGGTAGCGATCCTCACCGGTCACGGCATATGCCATGCTCATCGCCGCGACATGATAGCCCGTCCACAGCCCGTCGCTCGGCTGCGGACCGTGTGTCCACTTCTGCATTGAGTAGGCATTGTCGTACCGCGCGGGCGACGGCATACCCAGGCGGCGGTGCCGCTCTTCGAACCGCTGCTGGATGGCCTCCGCTTTGACGTACAGAGTCCGTTCCACCACACTGATACGGCCCACGCCTTTGTCCGTTTTCACAAGGACGCTCTTCCCGTCCTGGGACACGGCCACGTCCTCGACGCGATCCCCCGGCAGGTAACGTTCGCCGGCTCGGTAATACCACTGCCGGCCTTCGACATAGGGCGTGTACAAGATCGATCCCCGCGTGCTCCCCAGCCAGATTTCGTCGTACTTGGAGATAGTAATCGCCGTCAGTTCTTCCCATGGCAACCCGTTGCGGCCGCGAATCGTGCGCCACGCGCCGTCGGCGGTCCGTGCGCTCAGCCCAGCGGGCGTAGCGACCCACAAGGTATTCCGAGAATCCACCGCGATGTCCGCAATGACATTGGACAACGGACCGTCGAACCCATACGTCGCGTGTCGCGTCCAATTCTCCCCGTCCTTCGTGTACAACCCGTTTTCGGTTCCCGCCCATTGGCGTCCGGATTTGTCGGTGGCCATGGCTGTAACGGCTGCCCCTTCAATAGCGCCCTCCGGCAAAGTCTCGGCATTGGATCGTGGCCAGTCCGTTTCATCTGCGGTGGCGCGTACATGCTCGATGAAGGGTACATCCGATATCGGATGCGGAACCTTGGGCGCATCCGGGGGTCTGGAGCGATGGTCCGGATTGCTCAACGGTCCCACCAAGTTCGCCAGCGGCGGACGTTTCTCTAATCGCCATTCCATCAAATGGGCGGCAAACGCATGGGAACAAGACGCCAGGACACAAAGAAGCGCGAAACGCATACGGAGTTCTCCCAATTCGGCTCAATCTACAGGGGAAACGAAAGACCAGAGTACTTCCGCGGAATCGGCGTGTCAACGGCACGGAAGGGTGAGTGAGCGGGAGACGATTGATCTGATTTGGTGGGTCGCTGTATGTTTTCGAACATGTCTTGTCGTAAGCGATGGATGCCGTGGTTGCGCACAGCACGCGTTGCGGCGGTGTTGGGACTGGCAAGCTTTACCTGGGCTTGGGCGGATGAACTCCAACGGCCGGACCCCGGCAAGCGCATTCGCGTGTTCCTTTTCGCCGGGCAGTCGAATATGGAAGGTCGCGCGGATGGCACCAAATTGACGGAACAGGAAAAGGTCCGCCTGGGTGTTGCCCAGAAGCGTGTTCAGTTGGCTTACAACCACGCTCCGATTCAGCCGCTCGACGTCGTTAGTCCGCCGGACGACATTCGTAGAATCTACCAACTGGATCGCATATTCGGCCCGGAGTTGTTCTTTGGCATCACTCTGTCCGAAGCGTGGCCGGACGAAAAAATCCTGCTCATCAAACTCGCCGTGGGGGCGACGAGTCTGTACGGGAGTTGGAATCCCGACTGGAGCGAGGAGAAGGCCGCCGCCATTGCCGACGAGGAAAAGCGAAAGCTTTACGATGAGTTCGCGGCTTATATCCATGCGGTTCTTTCGGGCTACGCACCGGACGATTACGAAATCTGCGCGATGCTATGGGTTCAAGGCGAGGGCGACAGCAAGGTTGAAGTCGCCGCGACCGAATACGGCAAGAACCTCCGCAATCTCATAGCGAGAATTCGGAAAGACACGGGCGAAGAGAAGTTGCCATTCCTGTTGTTTCAGGTCGGTTCCGGAAAAGTCGTGGACGGGATGCGGAAGACCGCGAAGGAACTCGAGTACGTAACGTTATTACCCCAGAGTTTGGACCCCCAATCGCCCGATTTCTATACCAAGATTCCCAATGGCCACTACGATCACGCGGGTATGGAGAAGATCGGCCGCCGATTCGCGGAAGCGTATCTGCGGGAGTATGGGCGAAAGCCTTGAGTGAAAGTCAGGAGACAGCACGAGCGGCGCGCGGGGACGTGCGCCCTCCCATGACTGCGATTAGAATTGTTTGAGGCCGAGCTTCTGAGCCCAGATACCGAGCTTATCCTGGGGCGGTTGGATTTTGGGGGATTCGGGTAGTTCGCGGTCTTGGGAGACGGGAAGTAAATGGTTCATGGCAGAACTCCTGATTACAAGTCCGCCCGAGGCGGACAAGCCACGATTACGAGTCTCGATTACGAAAATGCGACTACGAGCACGAATCTCGATTACGAATCTTGATCGCGAACGGATACATGAACCGTCGTGGCGCGTACCGATCGTGGTGGTACCCTTTAGTCGTCCTTGACCGCGATCTGCTCTGCGTTGTTTGCGCGGACGTTGGCGAAATCTCGGCCTCTCCAATCCATTTGACGCTTGAGGGTAACTTGAGCCATTGCTCGCACGTGGACCCAGACCCGCAGTAGACCGCCGAGGGGATGGACCCAAGGGACATACCACGCCATGCTGGCGATGGGTCGCGAGGCCCAGGAGCCGAGGGCCACTTCGACGTAGGTAATGAATGCGGCCAGGGCGAATGCGGACAACATCCAGAGAAATCCATAGGAGGCCCACATCAGTCCGAGCGCCGCGATAGCCAAGGGTAGGGGTAAGATATACAGGAGGACGACGAACACACCGGCGGAGAAAAGCGCAGTGCGGTTATCGTCGCAGATGACGCGGGCCTTGCGAACCGATACGGTGACCAAGTCCCGGTAGCCGCGATAGAGACGCACGCGCAACATGTGGGACGTCCAGGCCACGCCCATATTGCCGCCGCGGTCCCGGATGAGGGCCGCGAGGAGCGTGTCTTCCGGCTGTTGATTACGTATACGCGAGTGGCCGCCGCTCTCGAGATAGACGTCGCGTTTGACCAGGATGAAAGCGCCGACGCCGATAGGTGTGACGCTGGGATCGTTTATTTTTCCGGGGCGGGCGTTGATGATGATACCGCGCCAGGCCATCGGCAGGGTCAGTTGTTCGCTGAAAGTCCGGTTGTCGAGCGGCGGCACACAGGTGAGGAAGTCATACCCTTCCGCTTCGGCATACGCGACGGCGCGCCGCACGACTTTGGAGTGAAACACCACGTCGCCATCGGCCAGGAGCAGCCACTTGTGCTCCGGGTTGGCCTGATGGACGGCGTACCAAATTGCGTTGGCCTTGCCGAGCCAACCTTCCTGCACGGGCGGATCGTGAACGATCCTGACGTGGGGCATTTCCGGCGCAAGGCGTTCCAGGATGGCCCTCGTCCCATCCGTGGAATGATCGTTGATCGCAAAGATTTCCAGTTTGGGATAGTCAAGCGCAGCCAGGGAGCGCACGGCCTCTTCGACGCCGGCCTCCTCGTTGCGGGAAGGCGCAATAACGGTCACGCCAGGCAGTCCTTCGTCGCCCTCTCCCTCGTTGGAATCGACCCGGAGTTCCTGCAACCCGACGAAATGGCGGACCAGAAGATAGCGGGAGGCGCGTGCCGTAAACCAGAGTACGAACAGCGCGAAGATCGCAAAGCCGCACACCACCGGCCGGCCGGTCAACGCGGCGAGAAGTAACGCCAATGCGATGAATCGCAGGGTCAGCAGGCGCAGGTTGGCGGCGGCCTGTATGGGAAACGGATTGTCCAGTGTTTTGTTGGGCTCGGTTTCAGAATTAGCCATAGGGCCTTCCGTCGTTCAAAACTACTCCGTCACCGGTCACAATTCCGGTCGGCAGTACCGCCTACCCCGAGAGCCCGAAGTGCAATACCGGGCGACGACTGCTCACGATGCCACTCAGTAGCGTGCCGGCGGCGGCAACATGTAGACGACGCCCGCGGGTACTACCATGGACACGGCGGCCACATAGTACGCCATGTCCGGTCCCAGCCGCCAGTACAAGAAGCAAGCCATGAGAGGACCTACCGCGCGCGCCAATGCGCCGAGGGAGCGGAATACTCCGAGCACGCGGCCTTGGTCGTGAGGCGGCGTGTAAAGCGAGGCCATGGCGGTCAGGCAGGGGATGACTTGCGCCGAGCCGACGGCCATGAAGAGCAGCCCGCAGTAAAGCATCCCAGTCGTGGTGCTGAAGCCAACTAGGAATAGTCCGGGGATCACAAAAAGCAGGCCGCGCACACTCATGCGTTGAGGACCGATTTCTGAGGCGTGTCGTCGCACGTAGAAGCCTTGCATCGCCGCGAGCACGATGCCGATGAAGATCATCATAACCGCGTTTCCTTTGGGACCGTAGCCCAGCCGGTCGGCGGCGAGAAAGGTGAGCGAAAACTCCATTCCAGAGAACGTCGTCAGGAATAGAAAGTAGGCGAGGTTAGTACCGGAAACGCCGGGATAGGCCTCGGTGCGGAAAAGCCGGAGTGGGTTGAGAGGACGAGTGGCTCGGGGCTTGGTCGGTCGTTCCGGTCGGGTTTCGGGAAATCGGACCGCCACAAAGAAAAGATTGACCAACGAAAGTACGAAGGCCACCAATGCCGGTGTCGAGAACGGGTTGACGCCCCAGGTGTCGAGTGCCGGCCAGTGGTCCACGAAGTTGAACCCTGCCGAGATGCCGCCGATCGCCGGGCCCAAGATGAAGCCGGTACCGAAGGCGATACCGATTACGGCCATCCCCTTGGGGCGGTCGGTGTCGGAGGTGACATCGGCCACGACGGCGGTCGCGGTGGAGATATTGGAACTCATAATGCCGCCCAGAAGTCGGGCCAGGACTAAGGTGCGGAAACTTCCGGCGAAGAACCACAACAGATACGAGATGGCGATCCCGGTGATCGAGATCAGAAGCACCGGCTTCCTGCCGAAGCGGTCCGATAGGCTCCCAAGGAGCGGGGCACAGATAAACTGGAGGAGAGAGTACAGCGAACCGAGGAATCCCCCGAAGAGAATTGCCAGACCGATGTCGCTGGAAGCTCCCGCCATGGACTCGAAGCTGCGGATTGCGCTTATGACGGTGCCCAGAAGTCCGACGGTGCCCTCACGCTCGAGGTAATAACGCAGAAGACTTGGGAAAAGAGGAAAGATAATGGAGAATCCGACCAAGTCCAGGAAGAGCGTGATGAAGACGGTCCGAAGAACCATTCTAGACTGGATCGGGAAGCGTTGGAAAGATATAGATTCCGTTATCATTTCGAGCTATCAGGACTTGATCAAGAAGACAAAGGGCAAAGGATAAAGGATAAAGGTTAAAGGTTAAAGGACAAAAAACTGTGTCAGGAGACGGGTCTCCCGCCAGGATACGCAACGACTGGCGGACAATCGGGTATAATATGTGTAGGAGAGAGTGCATAGGTTTTCCCGGCAGGGTGAACACAAATGCGATGCAATTCAGGAGATGTACCCGCCGTCCGAAAGCGCATTTTTCAGGGCGCGTGGTCAAGGGTTTGACTTCCGGAAAAGGGAAGAATAGGCTTTGACTCTTGAAGCGGACGGGAGAGATGGGACGTTGTGAGGTGTGTTGACCATGAGTAGGCTCTCGAAAGCAGAGCAACGTGAAATAGAACGCCACAAGTATTTCCTCTCGGAACAGGCCGGCCATGACGTGGGATACGAACACGCATTCCAGGATTGGATGAGGAACTACTCGAAGAGATGGCGGGAAGATCGCTATGCTCGAATGCTTGAGATGCAGCGGGAGGAAATCCTCCGGCACAAGTGGATCGAATCGGAGCGGGCGCGCCACGACCTGGGCAAAGATGCGATCCTGGACTGGATTTCGCGCTACGCCGCCCAGTGGCGGGCTTGGTACGAAGCCGAGTTTGGTGACAGCATCGCATAGTCGCTCAGGGCAGTCCGATACTACCGATTCAAGTTGGCGATAAACGGGGAATGTGGCGTTGCAAATATCGGTTTCACCCGAAATCAATGAATTGATTGACGCGGCAGCGTCGTTAAGCGTCCGCAAGGGGCAATATTACGTGGGCGTCGAACATCTGTTTGCCGCTCTTGTTGACAAGTCCATCCTACTGCCCAAACCCATTATGGACCAGTATGGGTCCACCCTGCTCACGGTAGCGCGGGAACTCGAACGCGATTCGTGGAAAGGCCGGATGCCTACGGTGGCGTATGAGGTCTTTTATACGCCGCGCTGCGCCGGAGTTGCGGGAGACGCATCGAAGTTCGCTCAGCGGATGGGCAGTGCGCAGGCCAGCGCAGGCCACTTGCTTCTGGCCATCTTGGCGGATGCCTACGCCGCACCCAGCCGTGTAATGGACCGCCTGAGCCTGGGTCGGGGGGACGTGATCGAAGCGCTTCGCAAGTCGGTGCCGAGTCACGGCGCCTCGGGGGCACGAGTCCCGGCCGAAGCGCGTGCCGGCGAGGCGCGGGCCGTGGCGGGTCAAACGGCGAAGAGCGCACCCGAGGATGCGCCTGCCCAAGCATTCTCGCTTGCGGATGTCACCCGCGATTTGACGAACGCGGCCCGACACGGAGAGATAGACAAGGCCATCGGACGCGAGAAAGAAATCTTTCAAATCCTGCAAGTGTTGGCCCGGCAGAACAAGAATAACGTGATTCTGGTCGGGGAAGCCGGCGTCGGGAAGACCAAGGTTGTGGAAGGACTGGCCGTGATGTCCGTCCACGGCGGACCGGGGGCGGTGCTCGCGCAGGATCGTATCCTCGAACTGAATATTGCCGCACTTATGACGGGCACACAGTATCGCGGGGCATTCGAAGAGAAAATCATCGGCCTCCTGGACGAAATCAAGCGCGAGAAGAACATCATTCTGTTCATAGATGAAGTTCATCTCATCATGGGCGCCGGCGCCACGGAAGGCAGCGGTATTGACTTTGCCAACTTGCTCAAGCCGTCCTTGGCGCGCGGCGAGATTCGGTGCATCGGCGCGACCACGTTGCAGGAGTATCGCAAATTCATCGAGAAAGACCCGGCCATCGAACGCCGTTTCCAGATGGTGCGGATCGAAGCCCTGTCGGAGGTGGCCACCTGGGAAGTTCTCAATCACATCCGGCCCGTGCTGGAACGCCACCATAAGATACGGGTGAGTCGCCGGGCCATGCGGGCGGCGATTACACTGACGCAGCGCTACATGCCCAACCGCCAATTGCCGGACAAGGCGATTGACGTGTTGGACCAAGCTTGCGCCCGGTATCGGCTCAAGGCGATTGCTCAGAAAAGCGATCCCAAAATGTTCGACAGCGACGCCAGCCGTCTGATCGAGGACAAGGTGACGCCGCACGATATCCGCAAGATAATCAGCCAGGTTACGTCCATTCCCGTGGAAGAGATTACCTCGGAGGAACGCCAGCGGCTCGATAATTTGGAACGCAAACTGAACAAGAAGATTATCGGCCAAGACGAGGCGGTGGCGAAAGTTGTTGCGGCGGTCAAGAAGTCGCGCGCGGGTTTGGCGGACCCCAACCGACCGGACGCGGTCATGCTGTTTCTGGGACCGACCGGCGTGGGCAAGACGCAACTGGCGAAGGAACTGGCGGATCAAGTGTTCGGGTCGGCGGAGCATCTGATCACGTTTGACATGTCGGAATACGTGGAAGAGCATTCGGTGGCGCGACTGCTGGGTGCGCCACCCGGTTACGTCGGCAGCGAAGAAGAGGGTCGGTTGACGGGGGCGGTCCGATACACGCCTTTCTCGATACTCTTGTTTGATGAAGTTGAAAAAGCGCATCCGAGGGTGTTCGATATTCTGTTGCCGGTGCTCGAGGAAGGACGGCTGAAGGACTCACACGGGCGCGACGTCAGTTTCAAGAACTGCGTCATCATCTTCACTTCGAATATCGGCGCACATACGTTGCGCCGGTCCGAGGGCGAAGAAGGACTCAGCCGGCTGATGCAAGAGTTGCGGCAGCATTTCCGGCCGGAGTTCATCAACCGGATAGACGAGATCGTGCCCTTCTATCCGTTGCTGTTCGAGGATATCCGCATCATACTGCGCCTTACCATTGCTCAGCTTGGAAGCCGCCTGAAGGAGAAGGGGATCGGCATCCGTATGTATCAGGGCGCCTACGAGCATTTGGCGGAAGCGGGTTATAACCAAGAATTCGGCGCGCGTGAGTTGCGCCGCGCCGTCGAGCGGCTGGTCATCAATCCAATCAGCGATAAAGTGCTGAGCGAAGAGTTTACGAGCGGCGACACAATCGAGGTACTGATGGAAGACGGCCGGCTGGCATTTCGGAAGGCGGGGGCCGGCGTGCCGGCCACGGAAGAAGCCTAATGCGAACGGCAGGCTACGCGGATTGTTTCATCGTAGTAAACGGACCGGAGGACGGGACGGAGCATCCCATCGTCCGAACCCCGTTGTATCTGGGTCAGGACTCGACCTGTGCCGTCCAAATCCGTCTTGACACCTCGATCCAGGGTTTGAGCGCCTTGGTGACGGCCGTCTCCGAAGGCTACCGCGTTCGGCGGATGGACATGACTCCGATCTTCGTGGACGGTAAGCGAGCGGGACGGTTCCGGTCGCGAATCGTGCGCAGCGGCGGCTACGTCCAAGTGGGCAATACGTTATTATGCATGGAGTGTGTACCCGATGGGTTGGCCAGCCGCAGCCACGGGATCGTCTCCGAGAGCGACGTGGGCTGGCTGTTTCAGCACTTCGTGCGCAGGTTTTTCGGACTGTTTCGTGCGCTCTTGGGATTTGTAACTGGTATCTTCACGCGCATTCTGACGAGCGGGATGGGCATATTCGCGATCCTGGTGCTGCTCTATTTCTTCTGGCCGGCGTTTCATTACCGCGTCAACCAGGTAGTGGGAATCGGCATTGGTGTAGTTCGGACCCTGATCTGGCGCGCGTTCCAGGGAGGGTGAGGGCAGCGGCTAGGTGCTAGTGACCAGTGACTAGTTTCCGGTGATTGGTGGTTACTCGGAACTCGTCACTCGGTACTCGGTACTTTTTTTCTACCACTTCCATTCGTATTTGACCTTGACGCTGGGTTCACCACTGTGCACCCCAATGTCCGTTTTCAAGCCGGACTTGCCGCCGATGGATAATTTGGCCTTCCCTTCTTCGTCAAGCTTGATCGAGGTACGGACGGGGGCCTTTCGGCCCATCAGCACCAATTCACCCGCCGGAGACTCCTTCTCGTGGCGTTGAACGCTGTCCGCCCACTCCGGGGTGAAGACTCGGGTTGCGGGGGCCTGGTGCAGGCAGCCTGAGACCAAGCCGGCGACGAGGGCGAGAACTATGGATCGACTAAGCATTGGGGGTGCTCTGCGATCACGCGCGACGAAAGCATTCGTATCCATTTGATTCTACCACGGAAAGCGTGATTCATCACGGAAGTGGAAAGTGAGGATATGTTTCTGCCAACATCATGTCCGCTTTGAACTGAGTTACGCGCTGGGGATGTGGAATCTGTAATTGACCTCGGAAGGAAGGCCGTCATGATTTCTTGTCTTAATCCGGTTACTGCCAATTTGCCGGAGCCCGAGGCGTATGTGGACCTCGCGGCTCGGAATGGTTTTGCCGCCGTTGACCACGGCGCCGATTTCTGGGCGAACTGGGTGGCGCGTACCTCGTTGGCCCACGCGAAAGTCTATTGCGAGGAAAAGCGATGCCGGATCGGTCACGGCGGACTGCCGGTAAATTTCCGGCAGGACGATGCTGCGTTTGAAACGGACTTGCGGCGATTGCCGGACATCTGCTCGGTCAACAAAGCCTTGGGCATCCGCGGGATGGCGACTTGGATAGCGCCCACCTGTACCGGCGACGTCAAAGCGTTTCGGGCCATGCATGTGGCTCGGTTAAAGAAGGTCGCGGCCGTGCTGCGCGACCACGGACTCAAATTGGGGCTCGAATTTGTGGGTCCCGCGACGAGCCGCAAGCAGGGCAATCCGTTCATCTTTGACATGCCGGGTATGCTGGAGCTTTGCACGGAGATTGACGGCGCAAATTGCGGGTTGCTCCTGGACAGTTATCATTGGTATACCGCTCACGCCGACGTGGAGGATATTCTCCGACTCAAAGTTGAACAGGTGGTTCATGTGCATATCAACGATGCGTATCCGGGACCCATTGATGAACAGCTCGACATGAAGCGGCTTCTGCCCGGCGACGGCGTCATTGACCTGAAAGGCTTTCTCTCCGCGTTGCAGTCCATCGGCTATGATGGGCCCGTGGCGGTGGAGACTTTCAGCGAAGAGTTACGCCAAATGGGACCGGAAGAAGCGGCGCGACGGGCCGGTACGGCCATGGGCCATATGATGAAGGATTTTGGACGATAGCCGGCAGGTTGAACAAACCAACCGGTCGTCGCGTCGTCTCCAATTTCGGAATCGCGGGATACGATGGACGCGATGGATATGATAGTATAAAGGCGGATTTTGAAGATGAGCGAGAGGAGGTCCCTCTTGGGCCAAGCCCGGCTCGCA
>JACQVH010000164.1 GCA_016209895.1 Candidatus Hydrogenedentota bacterium
ACCGATTTTGTACCGTTTTTTACCCAAAATTACCCCTTTTCACCCCATCAGATCCTTGTATACCAATGACTTACAGGCTGAAGATGCTCCCCTCAAAGACCGGACCGGCGCATAACCCTCTCGTGTCATCAATCACTGAAAGCGGGAATGAATCCGCAGGCGGAACTCAGCCCGTTCGTTCAATGGGATCGTCACTTGAAGAAGTAGTTCCAGGTGACGGTGAAAGCGGGGCCTTCGAAGTCTTGCTTCTGATCGGAGAAGAAATTGTACCCGGCGTTGAATCCGAGCGACGTGCGCCGTCCGAGCGGGACGTCGGCGCCGAGGTTCGCGTTGACGCTGGGCAGATACCAGCCGTCGCTGAGTTCGAGACTGACGACGTTAGGAAGAGGACTCAAGCCGACTTTGACTTTCGCCTCGAAGGTGGCATGCGTCCAGGTGACGCTGGCGCCGACCTTGGGTTTGGTGGCGCGGAGGCGGTCCCAGAGACCGTCGTAATCGCGCAACTCGACTACGCCCCACGGATAGAAATCTGCTCCCAGCGTAGTCGAGAGCGCGCCGCGTTGAATCTCGAAATCGGTGTGGAGCGGGAGCAGGAAGATGCTGGTGTCGTTGGCTTTGGTCCGCACTTTACCGGCGGTATACCCGCCTTGCAGATAGAGCGTAAGCCGCTTGCCGACCACGCGTCCCACGCCGATCTGCGGGACCCAGAGTTTATGGTCCTCGCGCAGCGAGTGCACGGTTTCGACGTCGTCGAATCCGGGTGCGATCTCGCGCATGGCTGGATCAAACAACTTGTCTACGAGTTTCTCGGTTTCCAGTTTGGGATAGGCATTCACGAGTTGCAGAAACAGAAACCAGCGCAGCGAATCCTCGCTTGCATGGCGCGACGCGCTCGCAGTCTGGTCAGACGCGTATTCTTGCCGAGCCGGGGCG
Source organism: Candidatus Hydrogenedentota bacterium (assembly GCA_016209895.1). GTDB lineage: Bacteria > Hydrogenedentota > Hydrogenedentia > Hydrogenedentales > SLHB01 > JACQVH01. The sequence continues at coordinate 934 of JACQVH010000164.1, forward strand.
GGTGGCTCGGACGCCGATGCGGTCGAGGAACTCCTCAAGACGAAGGAGAGGATCACAAATGCCGTTGGCGCAAGTTGAACAGGACGGAGAGATTGGAGCCCGCGAGGTTTAGTCACGAACGTGGTAATCCAGAAGTTTGGACATTCCGGCCCCTCCCGAAACGTGAATCACGTACGATACGGCTAATGATACTGGAATTTACCGTGAGCAGACAAGCCGGTTCCAACGGGTCGCACCGTCCACGGTTCTCGGCTATACTCCCTGGCGAGACTGGAGACCGAGTTGCCGTGATGAACGTTCGTCCGTGGGTTTGGGCCCTCTTATTATTGCCGGCGCATGCTTTCGCGGCGGAGACGGACCAATATCTCAGTTGGGGCGTGGAACTGAAGGATTCCTCGGCGGCGATCAACCGGTTCTTGAATTCGGAGGTGCAGGCATATTTAGAAAAAGTCAGTGCCCGTGAGACAAAGCCCCGTACGCGCGAGGAACTCGTCAACAACTTGTATTTGTATCTCTTTCGCGGTATCCACTCTTCGCGGTTGCGGAACTGGCTGCATCATTCGAGCGAGGTTGAACGCTATCCTGACCGGTCCGTCCCCTGGTTTCGATACCAGCAAGAAAGCGTCTATTGGGCGCCGTCGTTTCCTTATATTCTCCCCATGTCGCGCACGATCCGCGTGGGCGACGTGTATTGCGGTATTGACAAATTCTCCCACTTCTTCGGATTTGGGCGTCGTTTCTTCCTGCATTACCACCGCTTGCGCGCTCAGGGTCTCGAACACGAAGCGGCGATGGAGCGCATGATCCGCGCGGGAATTGCCTGGGAAAACGGCGTGGTGGGCAAGTTGGTGGACGGTATCTTTTCCCACGCCGATCTGGAAGCAGTTTTTCAAGGGTTTCGGCTCGCATATGATCTATGCGATGAGGGAAAAGCCTATCTAGCTCGAGACGGTGAAGAATGGACGTTGGCGCGGCCGATTAACATCCTCGAGTATGTGACACCGGACTTCGATGAATCGTACAACCCCTGCCATTATTGGGCGCTGCGGAAGCGGTTCGCGTTGCCACTGTTGAAGGAAAAATACGGACCGCGGATCAAGGACCCGGCAGTGCAAGCGCGCTTTGCGCGGTATCGTGAGTACACCCCCAGTTTTTCCAAGCGTACTATTGAGAAGTATTTTGACGCCAAGGGAAAGAACCCCCAGAAAGAACAATACTATGCGGCCTTCGGCGTACCGCCCGGCTGCGGGTCGGAAGTGTTGGCAAGCGCGCCTTAAGAGAGGTTCCAAGTCTATTGGCCTCCTGTAACTAGTCGGCTGCGAGGTTATCCTCGTTCAGCACGGCGCCGTTCACGTTGTGGTGGCGTAGCGTCAGGGTGGGTGCGCCATCAGGACGAGCCACGGATACCGATAGGAAGCCGCCGATGACGTTGAGGTAGCGGTGTTCGGGACGGCGCTCGTTGGGGGGCCAGCCGCCGGCGTGGGCATCGCTGGCGGGCCCGCAGCAATATTCGCGGAGGCCGGTCTCGTCGTCCACGGAGACATACTGCCAGTGCCGGTCGCCGCAGATGACGATCATATTCTTTTGCTGCGCGATGAATTGCCGAAGTTCAAGGCCTTCGTGGGTAAAGCCGGCATTGGCATGGTTGTCATTCTTGTTTTCGCGGTCGGGACCAACCAGGGGTGTGGGACTGATCAATACGCGGAACGTCGCATCGGATTCCAGCACCGTTTTTTTGAACCACGCTTTCTGTTCGGCGCCCCAGATGGTTTTGTTCGGACCGTCGGGATCGGTATTCGGACTACGATAATCGCGTCCTTCCACGAGCCAGATTTGTAACTCTTTCCCCCAGCGATAGGTGCGATACGTTTTCTCGCGGATGGGCACTTGTTCGAGGAAGACCGCCTGTCCTTGTGCAAACGTGAACGTGCCCATATACGGGCTGGTCATTGTCGGCCAGCAATCGTCTTGCCAGGTATCGTGGTCGTCTTTCATGAAATAGCCGGCAACTTGCCGATGAAAGTTGATATTGGTGGGGAGGCTGTAGGTGCGCGCCCAGTGCCAGCGCGCGAGGTCGAGATTCTTGGCGAGCAGATCATAGTAAAGAATGTCGCCGGTATGCACGAAGAAATCCGGGCGCAGCTTGAGCATGGCATCGTACATCAGGAAACCGCCTTGGGGCGCGTCTTGGTGCAGATACTCCTGTCCCGTGGTAACGGTGAAAACCACGGGCGCGGGCGCATCTTTGCGCGGGGCGGTACCGAGGCTGCCTTCGAGAGTTTCACCGGCCGCTCTATTTGGACTTCGAGTTTCGACACGCAGTTGATACCGCGTACCCGGTTTCAATCTTTTCAACGAAATCTGACAGGTGAAATCCCGGCCGGGTTTGACCGGCGTCCATGATGTCTTCTTCCAGTTGTCCGCGTCATCGGGCCGGTACATTACACGTACCTCCCCTTCGGCTCCCGGTGCCGCCCCGGCGATCGTTTCCATCGAATAACCAGCGGGCATCCGTACTTCGGGCGTCCATGCCGGGTCATGACGCTGGGGTGGCCGATTCATAGTTTCACCGACCGGTCCGCGATACACCACTTCCGGCATGGGAGCTTTGCCGGGAACCGGCGCGCGGTGGCGGGTCAGGCGTACCCATACGAGGGCCGAGTTTGAATCCACCTCGCCGATTTTCACGCCGGTAGCGAGATAAGGGCCTTCGCCGAATGCTTCAAACGTGGCAAGAACAAGGGCGATAAGAAGTCCGGTACGGTGGAAATATCCGTTCATCAACAACCTCTCTACTTTACTTCCTGGTCTGCAACCGACAACGCTTTCAACGCGTGGTCCGCGACGCGAACCACGTACTTGTTCTCCGAATCCTCGAACGCCTTCTTCAAGGCCAGTGTTGCGGGTTTAGCCCTGGGACCCAGTTCGTCCAAGGCCAACGCCGCGCATAGGCGCACCCACTCGTCCGGACTGGCTAATTCCTTAAGGAGTATCTCCATTGCGGCCGCGTGGTTGGCGTCCAATTCCATCAACGTCTGCGCGGCTAAGACGCGAACCGCGCCCGACGCGTCTTGAAGCGCATTTTGCAGGATTGCCTTGATAGCCGGTTCCGGGCTGTGCAAATTCCTCACGCCGACCAGGGCCCAATAACGTATTGCGGGATCGGGATCATCGAGAACCTTGAAAAGCGATAGCCGATCGGCGGCGTCCGGGCGCGCGGCAGAGACAGCGATTTCGCGCAGACGCGAGAGGAAACCTGGGCTTTCTTCTTCTAGATGCGATGCGATATGAAACCGATTGCCATAATTCTTCCCGAGGACCACCAACTCCGATTCGGGGATCAATCCCAGGTCCTTGGTTTGCAGCATCCATTCTTCGTGAGCGGCCCACAGGCGCGCCAACGTCTTTTGATGTTCCGGCGCGTCGGCGAGGTTGTGCAGTTCGTTAGGGTCCTGTTCGGTGTCATACAGTTCTTCGATGGGCTTCACCTTTTGCGAAGTCCAACGCGTGCCGTCGGTGACCAGGCCCTCGGCTTTGACGCGCCGAAGTTCGCGCATCACCGGACTTTGCTCGTTGTAATCCAGAAACTGGTCGTAGGGTTTGAACGGTTGGTAGTTTCGGATGTACTTGAATCGCTTGTCCCGGACCATGCGAAACGTATCGTAGCGTTCGTCCATGCGGTCGCGGGCGCCGAATACGTACTGACGCGGGGCGGGTGGATTCGGTCCGAGGAATGGCTGGCCCTGCATGTGCGTCGGGATCGGCAGACCCGCGAGGTTGAGCACCGTCGGCGCGAAGTCAATCGAACTGATCAGGCGCGGATCGGTGGTTCCGGCGGACGGGATGTCGGAGAATGCTTTCGGGAATCTAACGATCAAGGGCACGTGCGTGCCGGAATCGTAGAGCCAGCGCTTGCAGCGCGGAAGACCGGCGCCGTGGTCGGACCAAAAGAACACGATCGTGTTATCGGCCAGCCCATCCCGTTCGAGTTGATCGAGGTGGTCCGCGATCCAGTAGTCGAGTGCGGTTATCAACTCGTAATAGCGTACCCAATTCTCGCGCACGACGGGCGTGTCGGGATGAAACGGCGGGGGCGTAATCTTGCCCGGGTCCTGCCGCTGTTCGGGGGTCAAGCGGTGGGTCGTTTTCGCGTGCCATTCCGGGGTTTGGCGGACAGCGCTTTCGTGAGTTCCGGTAAAGTTAAAGACGGCAAAGAACGGTTGGTGCGGATGCGGTCGGTTGCGCCAGTGGGCCTTGTTGCTCGATTCATCCCAAGCGGTTGGCGGCGTGTTGAAATTGTAATCTTCTTTCGCGTTATTCGTGCAGTAATAGCCGGCGTCGCGCAGGTATTCGCTGAAGCACTTGATTTCGGGGGGCAGCGAGGGCCGATGCGAGTACTGGGTGCCTTCTCCGCCAGACCGCATGTGGTGCGTGCCCAGCGTGGTGGGATAGACGCCGGTGATAATGCCGGAGCGATTCGGGGCGCAGACCGGCGCAACGGTATAGGCGTTGGTGTAGCGAATGCCCTCGCGCGCCAAGCGGTCGAGCGTGGGCGTGTGGGCATGCGGGTCGCCGTAGCAGCCCAAGTGCGGGCCGATGTCTTCGGTGGAGAGCCAAAGGATATTCGGGCCGCGCATAGAAGTCGGTTCTTCGTTCGCGGCTCGCAGTCCCAGCATTGCCGCCCCGCCGGCCAAGCCGAGGCGTCGCATAAACTCCGCGCGGTTCATAGCGTTAGTCCTTCCCATGTTCTCTAGAACTTGACGGAAATGTGTGTAGGATGCTCCAACGATTCGCTCGGTACGTGTTTGAATTCCTTCTGATCCGCATCTTCACCTACCCGGACAGTGTAGAGGCCTTTGTTGAATACTTTGGGGCGATAGCTGGAATCACTTATCCGGAGGGTGTACACGGTCTCGCCGGAAGCTTCGTCCACCACTTGCACGACGGGATTCTTCCGGCCCGCTACCTCGAGGATCGGCAGCCACGCCGCCGCCTTGCGACCGTAGTTATGTTCCTGGGCGATGGTCAATGGCCAACCTTCATATTGTCGGGCATCACGCTTTGCGATGTCCACGTTGCGCGGCCAACATTCCATGGTGATCGTGCGCGCCTTCTTGTTGAATCGGACGACGCCGAAGCCGGCCGCGCGCGTCGTCAGTGCGTCGCCATTCTCTTCGGGGTCGGGGTTTGCCACTGCCCAGACGGTAATCTTGTTGCCCAGGCCGTCTCGGAATTCGCCGGTGTAATCGGGCATCCCGGGCCCGCGATTCTTACCCGGTTCGAGCGGCGCCCACCACCGCAAATAGAGATTGGCGATGGACGGCACGCAAAACGAATAGCCGGCGTCGTTCCATTCATCAATGCCGTGGTGGATAACGCTGCCCAGATGCTGGTCGCCACCGATCATGAATGCAAACCCTTTGCGGATTTCAGCGAGGGCCTGATTGCGACCGGTTTGCGGCCAGCCGTTTGAATCCAGGTCGGCGACCACGCGGTTATCGCGTTTGCCGTGCAAATGGGCGCCGCCGCAGAACACGGTCTGCGACAGGACAGCTTTCATATCGGCGCCGTCCCAATCTGCGGCCCATTTGCGTAGGAATTGGAGCTGGCGTTCGCCCAGCAATTGTGCGCCGGGCACGTCTACGGACTTAGGATCGTAATTCGGGTCAGTAATGTGGTCCGGGCGCGGGCCTATCTGCGGGACCAACCCGGAGGGACCGCTCTTCCACTTCCGGTCTTCGATGATCGCGAAACTGATGCCGCCCCAAGTGAGCGCCGTGTAATACACCGTAATGCCGCGCTCGATCGGGGTCGGGTCGTACGGGTCCGGCAGGTGGCTGGTTTGGGCACGCTGCACTTCGTTCACGTACTCGACTCGCCGATAGTAGCCGCCGCCGTGACCGGCCTCGACGAAGGATTGTTTCCCGCCCGCGCCCCAGAGATTGGGCTGCCCGACGTCGTGGTCATCGGGGATGCATACTGTCGGGGTGTCGCGGATGACGTCGCCGAAATCCCGTCCAAATTTGAGCCACGCCGCGTAATGGCGCGTATGGTCATAGACCTGATCGCCGCTGAAGAAGAGCAGGTCCGGTCTATTCTTCTTGATGTTCTCCACGATATCCATTTTCGGGAGGTCGCCGCCGTGGCTGGGATGAATCGAGTTTCCGGTGAACGCCGCCACCGTGATAGTTTCTTTGTCCACGGGGTCTTTCTGAATCGTACCTTCGTAACGAGCCAGCGCGCCGTGCAAGACGCGGTATTTGACTGTTTTCGAAGGGTCCCACGGTTCCACGCGGAAGGTGGCGGTCCAGCCCGGTTCAACGACCTCGGCCCGCGCGACTTCTCGCCAACCGTGACGCTCCTGAATTTCGAGTCGAACCGCGTGCTCGTCCGTAGCCGGCAGCGGATAAAGCTGAGCCGTAAGTTTCAGCACGTTCTGGTGAACCGTGTAGAGCGCGAAACAGATTACCCGGTCCTCACCGACCTCGGGGATGGACAGATCGGGCTGCCCCGTCGCTCCCAGCAGCGCTACTGGCAACACGAGAAAGGCGATAATCACTGCGGCCCGGTTAGTCATGTCGCATATTTCCCCAAACTTCCTTGGTCCGTTCCTGCTCGAATCGCGTGTGTTATCATCCCGATACGCGGGGCAGCATTCAACCGTAAAGAATGCTCGGAACAAGTGAGGCCGAAAGGCACACTATCGGGGCATTGCATTTAGACTTTGAATTCACTTATTCTGGTGTAGCAGTCGGAGATCAAGCCGACCGTCCACGGTCGGAAGTTTACTCATTCGTGGCGTCGTGAACTTTCGGTCCCGGGTCGCCGTACCGCACAATTCAGTTCCTTCTGCAGCCGTGGAGGGTCGGCACGAGGATTTGGGAAGAGGGAATGAATGACGCCATGTACGAAGGAGTTGTGGGGGTAGCCTCGGCACCCAAATGAAAGAGCTTCGTCATTGAGTGTAAACACGAAGAAGCGGGTGGTAGTCGTTGTGGCGCTGATGGGGGTCATTCTTGTCACCGTGCTCACGTTGTCATTTCGTCTCGATTGGTGGCCTGCACCGTCTCTACGGCCGGTGGCGCGGCCGGCCTCCATTGTGAAATCGTTGCCAACATTACCGGCGCCAGTTTCAGAACCCGTGCCGAGCCCGCCCGCGGTTCCGCTGCCCGCTCCGAAGTCGCATGGCGTGATCGTTGGCAAAGTGTACGCACCCGACGGTACGCCCGCTTCGGGTGCCAAGACCGCCGTACAGTGGCTCAGTCCCAGGGATCCCCCAGTGCTCTCGCAGGAGTTGCCTGCGGCGGTATCGGTGGTCGCTGATGAACAGGGGTCTTTTGAGTTCCGTAATCTGCAGTGGGGCTGGTACTCGGTAGAGTCGCGACTCGGTAATGCCATCGGAACGAGTGGCGCATTACTCTCTCCAGGCGACCCGAGTAGTCGCTTGTCTATCCAACTGCACGCGGCCATGCTCAGCATCAGTGGTATCGTCGTGAATAGGCAAGAGAATCCGATTGACAAGGCCAAGGTAATCCCCGTGCTGCAAGATGGGGAAAAGGTCCAGTCCTATTACCGCGCGTCGTTCGCTACCCACACCGACCCCCTGGGCCAATTCGTGGTCTCGGGATTGGGCCCAAAGATGTGGGAATTTTACGTCGTGTCCGAGACTTATGCGCCGTTGTGGAGTGAGCGCCTCGAGTCCGGCACGACGGACGCGCGACTGGTCATGACCAAAGGTGGGGGCATTTCCGGCAGAGTAGTCCGGGCGGAGACGGGCGAACCGATGCCGAATTTTGCGCTGTTGGCCCGCATCCAAGGGATTGACGTCGAGCCGCGCCGCACTGTTACGGACGAGGCGGGACGTTTCGCATTCGACTTGCTGGCCGCTCGTCCCCACGCGTTAGCGCCGGAGAATACGCGACTGGTTGTGGTCGAAGGAGCGGGAATCGTTAACGTCATCGAGGGGCAGACCGTCGGTGATGTCACATTGAAGGTCGCCGAGGGCGGGGTTGTCCGCGGCCGGGTTTCTGACAGCGCGACCGACGCTGGTCTGGCCGAGGTACGAGTCTTCGCTTCCGCCAAGGACCCCAGAGCCCCCAAGGGCCACGTACCTGTCGCGCGCACCGACGCGGAAGGACGGTATGAACTTGGCGGACTCGCGAACGGCAACTATAGGATCACGGCGGAGTCGCCGGCTGGCTATCCGGGCTTGTACACGTACTGGTCCGGAAATCAGCGGACTGTCGCCGCCGTTCCTGGAAAAGCGATTGACGGTATTGACTTTGAGTTTAGTCGCGGCTGCGTAGTCTCAGGCATGGTGGTTGACAGCCAGGGTCAGACCGTCCCCTGTGCTGAGGTTATCGGTCGTACCGAGCCGGATAATCGGAGAGAGCGCGCTACCGCGAATGAAGACGGCCAGTTCCTACTGTCCGGATTCGCGCCGAACCAACAGGTGCGTCTGTGCGCGTCCTCGTTTGACCTTAGAAGCGAGATCGTGGGGCCTTATGACATTCCCGCAGAAGGTCTACGCGACGTACGCATCGTGCTCGAACTCGCGGCGGATGCCGTAGTCTCCGGGGTTGTCGTAGACCGCCGTGGCGCGCCCAAACTAGCCGCCGTGATGGTCGTACGCCCGGACATTGTATTGTCAGGCTTTGCCCCTCCGAACACCACGCTCACAGACCCAGAAGGGCGTTTTATCGTTACCGGACTCGCGGCAGCGGAGTACGACATCAAGCTCGGTCCCTATAGCAGCTATCGGCAAGGGATTCTGACGGCGACCACGCTTACCCTGCGCCCGCACGAGGTGCGCGCGGGACTGCGCCTGGTCTATGACGACAGTCATATTCTCCGCATCTCCGGACGAGTGACCGATTCGGGCGGCCAGCCCGTCGCTCATGCGCAGGTCTCGGTCGTGGGTGACGATCATCGTATCCGAAGCGCCTCGACAAACTGGGACGGTCAATACACGGTCGAGAACGTCTGTGAGGGCATGAATACGGTCGAAGTGAAACTTGACGGTTATGGCCCGGCTGCACCCCGCGAGGTACCGGCCAGCAGTGAAGGCGTGGACTTTGTGTTGCCTTCGCGGTCGAGGGTCGAGGGTCAAGTCCTGGACCAGCGGACCGGCAAACCCGTAACGGAGTTCGAAATCGGCTACCGTGGATCGGGGCCTTTGCAGCGAGTCTCGGACCCTGGGGGCCGGTTTGCTCTGGAACTCCCATCCGACGCGAGGACGCTCGTAGTACATGCTGCAAATTACCGCCCTGGTGAAGCGGGGGTACCGCACAGAGCGCCCGGGCCGGTGGTCTCCGGAATCGTAATCGCCTTGCAACCCGGCCTCTCGCGAATCGAAGGCTTCGTGCGGGACCTCAGCGGTAATCCGGTACCAAGCGCGTTCATTTCCTTGGGCGAGACGCCACCGGCATTCGGCACGTCGGGCGGGCCGCCTGCGGACGCTGTTGCTCAGACCGACGCTGACGGCCGTTTCGTGCTGGAGAACATTTCTCCCAGAAGCACAAGAGTGTTTGCGGCGTCGCCTGACTATGCGCCCGGCTGGGCGGAAATTGACCCGCAGGCCGCGGACGTGCAACAGGTCGAAATCGTTTTGGTCGCGGGCGGCAGTCTCGAAGGGATGGTGACCGAAGCGGGACAGCCGGTCGAGCGGGCCATTGTGACGGTGGAAGCCGAAGTATCGCTGGGCCAAGCTTTCACCGGTCCGGACGGCCGATACCGCATTGATAATCTGGTCCCCGGCGAGGTGACGGTGCGGGTTCTCCTGCGGTCTCCCGGTTCCGATTCGGATGAGCCGCCGCCGACAATGGAACAACCGGCCACCATCGTCTCGGATAACGTTACCACGTTGGATCTTCAGTTCTCGCCGAAATGATCAATATCCGGATGGGGTGTGTGTGCGAGTTTTCATTTTGCTTTCAACTGTAGCGTGGTTTCGAAGTCCTGGATGAAGAGTTGGTGCAGTATCTGAACGGTAAGTATCATGACCAGCACGACATTTAGAGCGCGCTTCAGTTGGCAATCGAAGAAGAGCAGCGTGGCAAGCCATCGCAGCCGGCGAACGGTCTGGTAGTTAAAAAGGCTCGCGGTCTCCACGGCTTCGCGAGACAGGTATTGGTCCAGGAGTTGGTCGAGTTTCTCCGAGTACCCTTTTCTAATCCACAAAGGGGGAGCGGAAAACGGCCATTTCTCACGCCGATAAACTTCGCCGGTGACTTCGTCTCGAAAGGCCTCTCGCAAGATGTATTTCTCCACGCCGTTGTGGATCTTGAGTTGATCGGGGATGCGCCGGGCCATTTCGAAGAGACGGTGGCCGCGCGACGTCAAATCCTCGCGAATCCGTTCGAAGTCGTAAATCTCGCCATTGCAGACCAAGACCAGGTCTTTGTCCTCGGAATACAATGGTTGCTCGCCGGTCGCGAGGTCAATGATTGACAGCCGGGCGTGCCCCAGACCTACGTGCCGATCCTTATCAGTGTAGATTCCGGTACCATCTGGACCGCGATGATGAAGGGCATCTACCGCGCGCTGCAGTGTTTCTTCTTCGATGGAGTGTCCGGTGAATCCAACGATACCGCACATGATTAAGATTCCGCCGAGCAGTACGAAGATTGGGGTAGCATCCGGGATGTTCCGCACTCTATGATCATCTTGGGAATGATAATAGATCAACCGGGAGGGAGCCATGCTTAAGTTGGTGTCGTCACGCCGAACTTGTTCGCTTGTGCTTTGCGCGCTTCTGGCGGCGAATCTCGCTTTGGAAGCGGATACCTGGGCGGACCCGCCGCGCGTGGGCGAGCCCTATGAGTTGCTGGGGAAGCGATTGGTCTTCACCAACTGGATTTACGTGCGGCCCGGGGACGTGGGCTGGACGGACCCGCAAGGCCAGAGCGTGTTTGCCGATGAGTCCGTGAAGATGGGGCCGTTCGACGCAGTGTGGGCGCCGTCGGACCATTTGCCCTGGGGCATTCAGTTGATGGCGCAGCCTCCGGCGGAGATTCGGAAATGGGAGATCAAGCCGGAGTTTCCTTGGGAGGGCGGGGACATTGACGTGACCGCGATCCTGTGGGAAGACGGGAAATTGAAGGCGTGGGGCAACTGCGCAGCCGGCAGTTGCTACTTCGAGTCCAGAGACGGATTTGTGTGGGAACGGCCCAAGCTCGGTCTGGTCGAGTATCAGGGCAGCAAGGAAAACAACTTGATTCCGTCGCGCCCGCCCGGACACGTGTTCATTGACCCTACCTCAACCGAGGAAAGATACAAGTGTGTTTGGGTCGCCGAGGATTCGATGACTTTGGAAGAGTTGGAGGCCTTCAAGAAGCGGCACCCCGATCGTTGGGGTTCCCGCGTGCAGCGTACGGTCAATGGCAAACCTTATATTGTATGCCTCTGGGGCTGGGTCTCGCCGGACGGCTTCCATTGGTCGAAGCTGCCGGAACCGGTTCTGATGGACCACACCGACTCGTACAACATCGGCTATTACGATCCGCGTCTGAAGAAATACGTCGTCTACGTGCGTACCTGGGACGCGCTCGAACGCGCGCCGAGCTTGCCGGTCGAAGAAGGACGCTGGGACTATTGGTTGCCGAATGCGCGCCGTTCGATTGGGCGCAGTGAGACCGATGATTTCCGGAGCTTCCCGCTATCGGAGATGATCCTGCAACCGACTCCTGAGATGGAGCCCGCGGATGACCTTTACTACAACTGCTTTACCTGGATTCCCGGGGCGGAGCATAACTTGCTCATGTTTCCCACGGTACGTCATCTACGCGACGACACCACGAGCGTGTGGCTGGCCTCGAGCTCGAACGGGAAACTGTGGCATTGGGTGCCGGGCGGGAAGACGCTCGTCGAGACGGGGCCCTACGGCGCGTGGAACGGCGGCTGTATTTGGCCGCATCCCCCCTTGTTCGAGTTGGGTGACGGTAGTTTCGCGCTCCAGATACGGGGCGACAACTTCCCGCACAAGTATCCGCGAGGATTGCGCAAGATTGAAATAGGTCTGGCGATTTGGCCACATGGCCGGATCATGGCACTGCGAGCACCGGAACGCGGCGAATTCGGTACAGTGGCGATTGTTGCTCCCAGCAGCAAGCTGTACCTGAACGCACGGACGAAGCGCGCGGGAAGCGTCCGCGTGGCGGCTCAATATGGCCAACGCGGTGCCGATATCATACCCGGGCGGGAGTTCGAGAATTCAATCCCGATTGTGGGCGATCAGCCGCACGCGCCGGTGACGTGGAAGGACGCGCAAGACCTCGGCGTCAAACCGGGCGAACCGGTAATTCTTCTATTCAAAATGGAACTGGCGGAAATCTTCGCGCTGGAATTCGAGTAATGCGAATGCGGCAAGAAAGAAATGACGTAAACGACCTAAGGGACCTAAAGGACGCAAATTTACTGGGGACGAGCCCTCCATGGAAGTGAGTCATTCTCTTATCGGTCGCCTTTCAGGAGAAACTCGTTTCCGTCGGGGTCTCGGAAGTGGACGTAGGTGCCCCCCTGCATCCGCTTGGGCTCCTCGCGAACCGGGACACCCTTCCTTTTCAGATGCTCATACGTACCATCGAAATCGTGGCATTGCAAGACGATAGACGACTTATACTGATTCCAGCTCCTGGCCATGGATTTAGGGTATAGAACCAGATTGGTGCGTTCGCCCTTCGGCCCGACTTCGAGCCAGTAGCCGTTGTTCCCAATTCGGTCCTTTCGCTTTACCTCAAAGCCTACCTGTTCCGTCCAGAATCTTTCCGCCCGCGTTTGGTCCTCAACGTAGACGGCAATGGTTGCAATGTGCGTAATCATGAATGGCTCCTCATCCTTACGGAGCGGCCGCGCGATCGCGCTACACGCAATGATTGAGCGGCGTTGTTGCTATGTCACCGTTTCTATTAACGATCCTCAGGCGCGACACTATGCCCAGTGCCAAAACGCCGATCAGCACACGATTCTTGGGGGCGATGAATTTGCAGATCGCGCAGATTTCGCGGGTATTCCGGCGCACGAGCGATGCGATCGGCGCTCTCCGAACCGACGCTTGTCTGAGGAAAATTGAAGAAATGTGCAATCCGTCACGATGCGGATGGGCGATGGTCCTTATTCTGGCCGTCAGTCCCGCGGCGGCGGTTTCGCGGCTAGACGAATAAGGTCCCATCAGTGCGATCGTTTTCCGCCGGCACTTGACATCGGACTGAATTTGGACTAAATTCGGTTATAGCCAGTTCATCGGAGACCAGTTATGAGATTATCTACACAGATTAGGTCTATCAGCTACCTGAAGGCCCATACTGCTGAGATCGTGCGGAATTTGGCGGAGGGTCGGGAACCGCTGGTCATCACACAGAATGGCGAGGCCACACTCGTCCTACAGGATATTGAAAGTTACGAGGAATCCCAGGAAACGATGGCTCTCCTGAGAATTCTGGCGCTCGGGAACCAACAGATCGAGCAGGGTAAGGCCAGGCCCGCGGCCAATGTAATCCACCGTATTCGCAAGCGCCGGTCCGTTCGCTGATGTCCTTTAGGGTCTTGTTGACTGACGACGCGACGCGCGATCTCGAAGAAATCTATGATTACATCGCGCGGCGTGATGCGATCGGTACGGCCGACCACGTCCTCGAACAAGTCCAAAGAGCTTTTGCCAGCTTGTGCGAACTTCCAGAGCGGGGCGTCTATCCAAAAGAATTGCTCGCGCTCGGTATTCGAGAGTACCGAGAGATATTCTTCAAACCCTACCGGATCATCTACAAGGTTTCTAACAAGATGGTTTACGTCTTGCTGATCGCCGACGGACGCCGTGACATGCAAGCATTGTTGCAGCGACGGCTACTGGAGCCATGAGCCACCAGAGTAGGCTGCGTCAAGCGTTAGACGGGCAAGGCGGAGTCTTACGCCACTTCTTCTTGTGCGGCGACTTGGGTCCAAAAGGTGAGGCCGGTGAGGTCGCGTTTGCGTTCGAAGAGGCTGGCGACGAGGTAGGACACGACGAACGTCAGGAGGTGGCCGGCGAGGCCGACGTAATAGACGTGAACCGGCCGGAGGAGCAGCCGGGCGGTCGCCTCGGAACATCCGAATAAGCTCGTGAAATGCTCCGGCGTGATTTTCGCAAATTCCATGATTGCCATGTAGAGGGAGAAGACCAGGGTGGCGGCGATGCCGATGGCCACGGAGCGTCCCGTTCCGCGCGTCGTAAGGAACCCGAGGATATACACCCCCAGAATCCCGCCGCCAAGGATCGAGGCGAGCTTCGTCCCGAAGTCTTGCAGCGTCAAATCGCTGAGCGCATAAAACAGCACGGCGCCTCCCATCATCAGCACGCAGGAAAGCGCCGACGTGATGCGGGCAATCGCGACGTAATGGCGTTCACTTGCCGCCTTCACGAGATGTCGGCGATAGATGTCTGTGATAAACACGGCTGAGATACCGCTGATGCTGGCCGAAGACGCGGACATCGCGGCCGAGAGAATACCCGCAATGACGATCCCGGCCAATCCGGTGGGAATCATCTTCACGCAAAAATACGGCAGAATGGACTCGGCCTTCACGCCGCCCGCACCGGTCAAGATGGCGGCGGCCTGCGGGTCGGGATGCTGCTTGAAGAACACATAGAGTGACGTGCCGACCAGCATGAAGAAGGCCCAGGTCGGAACGCTGCACGCACAGCAAATCCAGATGGATTTGAAGGCCTCCCGCGGGTTCTTGGCGGACACGTACTTCTGAACCACGTTCTGGTTGCCGCTGTACTCGAACACCCAGCCCGCGAGGCCGCCGATCAACATCATCACGACGGCCTTGTCCCAGATGGAGAACCATTTTGCGGGTTCGAGTTTCCCGGTGGCGGTATTGAGGTCGCCAAGCATGAACTTACCGTCGGCCCAACCGATGGAAAACACGGCGCCAAGGCCGCCATCAATGCCCCGCATGAGCGTGACGAAGCAGAGAATTGCGCCGAACCACAGCACGAAGGCCTGGAGGAACTGCGCCCAGACCACGGCGCTGACGCCGCCCATTACGGTGTAAACCGCGATCACGCAGCCGCCCATCAGGATGCAGGCGTAGGGTGTCGAGCCGGTCATCTGCTGAAACACGAGCGATACCAGGTAGAGGATGGTAGCGATACGCATGACCTGGCCGATCACAAAACAGACCGATACATAGGTGCGCACTCCGGTGCCAAACCGGCTCTCGAGATATTCGTACGCCGACGTGCATCGGTTGCGTCGGTAAAAGGGCAAGAATATCTTCGAGCCGATGTAAATGCCGAAGGGCAGCATCAGCGTGGGCAGCCAACGGAGGTAGGCGGCCTTGTACGCGTCGGCCGGGAAGGCCACGACGGTAATCGAGCTGATGGACGTGGCGAACATCGCCAGCCCCAACAGCCACGCGGGGAATTGGCGGTTCCCGACGAAGTACGTCTCCGTTGACTTGTTGCGCTTGGCGAATAGCGGACCGATGGACGCTATCCCGATGAAATACGCGACCAGGATGATCCAATCGAGCAAGCCGAACTTGGTCCCCATGCGTTTTGAAGCTCCTTTTGAATGTCCTCGCGCCCCCGATAGCATTGCACGTTGCGCGCTTGAACCGTGGGGCATAGCTTTACCTACGGCTGCATCGGGAATCAACTCGGTAGCGGAGGGCACGGTTGGTTTCGTGGCTGAGTTTTTCTTATCAGGTGACCGGCCAGGCCACTTTGGCACGGGGGCGGGTATGCGTAAGTGGTTGGCGTAGAATGGGAGAGGGGGCGGCAGGATGGTAATTCTATGTGAAA
>JACQVH010000163.1 GCA_016209895.1 Candidatus Hydrogenedentota bacterium
GGTCGTAGACGGCCAGTACCAGAAGTACATTGTCGAGTCCGGCGCCTACATCCGCGAGCATTTCTTCAACGTAGACCCCCGGCTGGCCAAGATCGTCAAGAATCTTACCGATGAACAACTGCGGAAGTTGAAGCGCGGCGGTCATGATCCCGAGAAGGTCTACGCAGCCTATCATGCGGCCGTAAATCACAGAGGCGCACCGACCGTCATTCTCGCGAAAACTATCAAAGGCTACGGATTGGGCGAGAGCGGTGAAGGCAAGAATATTACCCACCAGCAGAAAAAACTGAATGAAGACGAATTGCGCGAGTTCCGTACCCGGTTCGGCATCCCGATTTCGGATGAAGACGTGGCCAACGCCCCGTTCTATCGGCCCCCGGAAGATAGCCCCGAAATGACTTACCTGCGCCAGCGGCGTGAGTCGCTCGGCGGTTATGTCCCGTGCCGAAAGCCGAACTCCACTCCGCTGCCGATTCTGCCAGAGAGTCTCTTCGAGGAATTCTACGAAGGCACGCACGAGCGCGCGGTCTCCACGACTATGGTTTTCGTGCGAATCTTGTCCAAGCTGCTCCGCGACAAAGAAGTCGGCAAACTCGTCGTACCGATCGTTCCCGACGAGGCGCGGACCTTCGGCATGGAAGCGTTATTCCGCCAGGTCGGCATCTACGCGCATACCGGTCAACTCTACGAGCCGGTAGACTCCGATAGCCTCATCTACTACAAGGAGGCCAAAGACGGACAGATTCTCGAAGAAGGCATTACGGAAGCCGGCTCGATGGCGTCCTTCCTCGCGGCGGGCACCGCCTATTCCGTCCACGGTATCAATACCATCCCGTTCTTCATTTACTATTCGATGTTCGGGTTTCAGCGCATCGGCGACCTGATCTGGGCGGCGGGCGACATGCGATGCCGCGGGTTCCTCGTGGGCGGCACTTCGGGGCGCACGACCCTTGCCGGTGAAGGACTGCAGCACCAAGACGGGCACAGTCACCTCTTGGCCTACAGCGTTCCTAACTTGGTGGCGTATGACCCGGCCTTCGCCTATGAACTGGCGATCATCATTCGAGACGGCATCCGGCGGATGTACACGGACCAGGAGAATGTCCTTTATTACCTGACGGTCGGAAACGAAAACTATCCGATGCCGCAGATGCCCGAAGACGCGAAGGACGGCATCTTGAAAGGGATGTACAAATTCCGTCAGTCCTCGCGTACGGACCTCAAACTCCGGGCCCAACTGCTGGGAAGCGGCGCGATCCTGAACGAGGCGCTCAAGGCGCAGACCTTGCTCGAGGAAAAGTATCAAATCGCATCCGACGTCTGGAGCGTCACGAGCTACAAAGAGCTTCGGCGTGACGCCTTGGAATGCGAACGCTGGAACACGCTGCACCCGCTGGACAAGCCCAAGATGCCTTACGTTACGCAATGTTTGCAGAATACCTCGGGCGTCTTGGTAGCGGCTTCCGACTATGTCAAGGCATTGCCGGACTCTATCAGCAAATGGATGTCGCGCCCTCTCACTTCCCTCGGAACCGACGGCTTCGGTCGCAGCGAATCGCGAGCGGCGCTACGGGACTTTTTCGAAGTGGACGCACGTTTCATTGCTTTGGCCGTCTTGCGTGCTCTGGCACGGGACGGCCAGATTCCGCCGGAGGCCGTGACCCAGGCGATGAAAGACCTGGACGTTACGCCGGACAAACGAAACCCGATGACGAGTTAACGGAATCGGACGTTCTAGGGGCTAGGACCATCAGATGGCGAGTGAATTTGCTCTACCCGAACTGGGCGAGAACATCACCACCGGTAACGTCACGAAGATCATGGTCTCGGTAGGAGACCAAGTTTCGGTTGACCAACCGGTAGTCGAGATTGAGACCGATAAGGCGGTGCTCGAGGTGCCGTCTTCCGTCAGTGGAACGGTCACGCAAGTGAAAGTCAAAGTAGGCGACGTGATCCGCGTCGGCGACGTCGTGTTCGCAGTTTCGAACGATGCGGCTGCGACCGTTCCCGAATCTACTCCTGCTAAGAAGCCGTCCGTTGCCAAAGCGCCCCGAGTCGAGACGACCCCCGCGTCGGAACCAGCCGCGAAACCAGCCAAACCGGAAGTGGCAGAGAAGCGACCGTCGCCGCCTCAAGGCGAACCGACGATGGCGCCGGAGCCCCACCCCCCCGCCGAACCGGCGCCCGGCAAGATCGAGCCATTTCCACCCGCGCGTCCCGCCCGCGAGACTGCCCCGGCATCCCCAAGCGTGCGGCGCCTGGCCCGAGAAATCGGCGTAGATATCCACGAGGTAAACGGCACGGGCCCAGGTGGGCGCGTGACGGAAGAGGATGTCAAGGTTTTTGCCCGCCAGGCGAACGTAGACGTCCGGGGCGTCTCGTCGCAAGTTCGGCTCCCGCAATACACGATGCCCGACTTCGGTCGGTGGGGAGACGTCGAACGGCTCCCAATGAGCAGCGTGCGCCGGCGCACGGCGGAACATATGACGCTGTCATGGGCGACGATCCCTCACGTCACGCAATTCGATAAGGCGGATATCACCGAACTCGAAAAGCTCCGGGCCCAATTCGGCAGGCGCGTTGAGGCCAAGGGCGGCAAGCTGACCGTTACGGCAGTCATGCTTAAAGTGCTGGCTTCCGCGCTGAAGAATTTCCCGCAGTTCAACGCCAGCGTGGACGTCGAGAACAATCAAATCATCTACAAGAAGTTTTACAACATCGGCGTTGCCGTAGACACCGACCGCGGCCTGCTGGTGCCGGTAATTCGCGACGTGGACAAGAAAAACATCGTGGACCTCGCGATCGAGCTGAGCCAACTGGCGGACCGGGCGCGCAACCGCAAGACGACGTTGGAAGAGATGCAAGGCGGCACCTTTACGGTGACGAATCTCGGCGGTATCGGCGGCACCGGATTCACGCCGATCATCAACTCGCCGGAAGTAGCGGTGCTGGGCATTGCGCGGGGGCGTGTCGAACCCGTTTTCGTCAACGGGCATTTCGAACCCCGCACGTTGTTGCCCCTGGTCGTCTCGTACGATCATCGGGTGATTGACGGGGCGGACGCCGCCCGTTTCCTGAAATGGGTGGTGGAAGTGATCGAGCAGCCGTTCCTGCTATTTCTCGAGGGATGATCGCGCGCCGCGCCAGCGCTCGGCGCCGGCGGCCAATTAGATCGGTTGGGGATTTGGATGGAGAATGATCAGAACAGTACGCATGTAGCTGTAATCGGCGCAGGACCGGGCGGGTATGCCGCGGCGTTCATGGCGGCGGACCTTGGAATGAAAGTGAGTCTCATTGATACTGAGCCGAATCCGGGCGGCGTTTGCTTGTACCGGGGTTGCATCCCATCCAAAGCCCTGCTGCACGTCGCCAAGGTGCTGACGGACGCGCGAGAAGCCAAGGAATGGGGCATCACCTTTGCGGAACCCAAGATTGACCTCGAGCTATTGCGCAACGGCAAAGACTCGGTCGTTCAGAAGATGACCGACGGGTTGGGCCAACTCTGCAAAGCGCGCGGCGTATCGTTTATTCGCGGACGCGCAAGCTTCATGGATTCGACCACGCTACAGATTACTTCGGACCGAGGCAAGGAACGGACACTCCAGTGCGATTTTACGATCCTGGCCCCCGGTTCACGACCGGCCACCTTGCCGGACGTGTATCTGGAATCGCCGCGGCTGATGAACTCGACCGCCGCGCTGCAACTGAACGATATTCCCAAGAACATGTTGATCGTGGGCGGCGGATACATCGGGCTTGAACTCGGTATCGTCTACGCCAGCCTCCGTACGCAGGTCACCGTCGTGGAGATGACTCCGAGTCTCTTGCCGGGCACCGACTCCGACCTCGTGAAGATTCTCGCCAAACGCGTGCAAACCATGATCCACGCCATCCTCCTGAACACGAAAGTTGTGGACATGAAAGAGGTCAAGGGCGGTATCCGTGTGAAGTTCGAAGGACCGGGCCTCAAGACCCCGGAGCAGAACTTCGAGAAAGTGCTCGTATGCGTCGGACGCAAACCGAACTCCAGTGGACTGAGTCTAAACAGCACGAAAGTGGAGGTGGATAAACACGGTTTTGTCAAAGTGGACGAACAGCGGCGCACCACGGACCCGAAGATATTCGCCATCGGCGACGTCGCCGGCGGGCCGTTATTGGCACACAAAGCCACCCATGAAGGTCGGGTGGCGGCGGAAGTTATCGCGGGCCACAAGGTGGCATTCGAACCGCGCGCCATCCCCGCCGTGGTGTTCACCGATCCCGAAGTGGCTTGGTGCGGACTCACCGAATCCCAGGCCCGGCAGGAAGGCCGCACGGTGAAGGTGGCGCGTTTCCCCTGGGGCGCCTCCGGACGGGCCTCCACCCTGCACCGCAGCGATGGCATGACCAAGATTATTACCAACCCAGAGACCGATCAGGTGCTGGGCGTGGGCATCGTGGGTCCCGGCGCGGGTGAACTCATCTCGGAAGGCGCACTGGCGATCGAGATGGGTGCATCGGCCGGCGACGTGCGCTTGACCATTCATCCGCACCCCACGCTGGGGGAGACCATTATGGAATCGGCGGAAATGATCTTCGGCCACAGCACGCACGTCTACCGACCGAAAAGGGATTAGGGTTTTCGATTTCTGGACGGGATCATCTTGGCCAAGAACGAATCCAGAGCGCTTCGGGTCGGTTTCGCCGTCCGGTGCATCACGCCGCCGGTGGGCAAGGAGATTCCGGGACTGCTTGAACGCCGGTTCGCTACCGGCACGAATGATGACCTTTTCGCACGCGCGGTCGTCTTGTCGGACGGACCCCGCCGGGTTGCATTGGTCCAGGTGGACAGTCTGGTGGTTCCGACCAGCGTCGTGGCTGCGGCCCGCAAAGCGGCCCGACATCATTGTGGAGTTTGTGGTCAGAATTGTTTGATTGCCGCCACTCACACCCACTCCGGCGGCCCCATCTTCGACGGCTTCCTTTCCGAACACGACCCCGACTACGAATCCTTCCTCGCGTCGCAGATCGCTTTGGCGATTTCCGAAGCCGATGCCGACAGTCGTCCGGCGCAGGCGGGAATTGCGACGAGCCGAGCGGAAGGGGTCGCATTCAATCGCCGGTTCATAATGAAAGACGGCTCCCAGCGCACGCATCCCGGGAAACTGCATCCGGACATCGTGCGGTCAGCGGGTCCCGCTGACCCGACGGTCACCGTAGTGGGTTTTCGCGACCCGCAATGCAACGAACCGTTCGGGTGCATCGTAAACTTCGCTTGCCATGCGACTCACATGAATGGCCTGCGGTACAGCGCTGACTATCCGAGGTGGATCGTGGATACGCTGCAACGCGTCCATGGACCGGACTTCGGAGTGGTCTTCTTGAACGGCGCCTGCGCGGACGTGACGCAAGTGGATAACCTCAGTGACCGCCCGGTCGAGTTGGGACCATACTGGTGTGCGCGCACGGGTCGCGCCGCGGGCGCGGCGGCACTCCAGGCGCTCGCGGTGATGCCGTACCGAAAGAAAACCGCGCTCGGCTCGACTTCCGCGAACGTCATGGTTGGCGTACGCCGAAACAGCGCGGCGGCAATCGCGGAAGCGCGAAGGATTGTGGCGAAGAATACTGCAGATTCACCGAACCCCGAAACGATTTTCGCCCGAGAACTGCTGCACGTCGAGCGATTCCGAAAAACGGCGCCCAAGGTCAACCTGGAAATTCAGACGCTGCACATTGGAGACGCGCTTTTCTGGTCGGTGCCGGGCGAACTCTTCCAGGCCTTGGCGCTCGAAGTACGGGACCTATCGCCATTCCCGTATACCTGTTGCGTCGAATTGGCCAATGGCTACGCCGGCTACATCTGCACACGGGATGCTTACTCGGGCGGAGGCTATGAAGTCCGTCCCGCCCGGAGCAGTTTCCTGGCCGAAGATACCGGCAAACGAATGGTCAAGGCGGCCCGTACGCTCATCAAAAAGCTGCCAAAGCCGAATGCTGCGTCAAACCTCCTCTGGGACAGCGCGCACGAATCCGGCAGCGACGATGCCAACCTCTTCCAATTAAGCGCCAAACGTAAGAAATAGACTGGCGGACCGATAGTCCCGCCCGCACGGCACGCCCTACCGCCTACCGTCTCCAGTCTGCAGTCTCAGTCCAAAGTTGCGCCGCTCGGCCTAAACGGGGTATACTCTATGTTTTGTGCCATAGACCATTGATAGAGTTGGAGTTAAAGTGGGCGTCATATGCCGCGTAGCATGACCGGCTTCGGAAAGGCCAGTTGCGACCTGAACGGGACCGCCCTTTCCGTCGAGCTATGCGCGGTGAATCACCGCTATCTGGATTGTTACTGCCGCATACCGACCGCCTGGATGGGCCTGGAACCCGTCATCAAGCAGACTATTCGCGAGCGTATTTCCCGTGGAAAGATTTCAGTGTCCATTAATCGCCGTCGGCCGCAGACCACGGACGAGGTGGTTCATTTCGACCGCACGCTCGCGCAGCAGTACATCGAAGCTTCGAGGGAATTGGCTCAAATGTTGGGCACGTACGAGACGCTTTCACTCAATATACTCGCCCAGATGGAAGGCGTCTTGTACCAAGAGGAACCCGAAGCGGACCTTGACGGCGTGAGCTCCGTAGTGGTCAAGGTGTTGGGCGAGGCGATCACACAGTTGAATACCATGCGCGTCAGCGAAGGCTCGGCGCTGTGTGAAGACTTGCGCCAGCGGGTAGCTGTCGTCCGCGAAGCGCTGGCGACGGTCGAGGAACGACTGCCGTTGCTCAATCAGGCTTACGAGGAACGGCTCCGGAGTCGGATCAACGAGTTGAAGAGCGAATTGACCATGAGCGAGGACCGCGTGGCCATCGAGGTGGCGCTCCTCGCCGACAAAGGTGACGTGACCGAAGAAGTGGTGCGCTTGAAGACCCACCTGGACCATATGCTGGAACTGCTGGAGTCTGAGGAACCGGTGGGCCGGCGGCTGGATTTCCTGATCCAGGAGGTGCAGCGCGAAATCAATACGCTCGGGGTCAAGACCCGAGACGGCGACGTTACGAAAGAAGTATTGCGGATGAAGTCGGAGCTCGAAAAAATCCGCGAACAGATTCAGAACATTGAATGAGGCAAGCCGGTGGCCAGACGGGGAACTTTATTTGTGGTGTCAGCGCCCTCCGGGGCGGGAAAACATACCATCCTGAGGCAGGTATTGGCGCACGACCCCGACTTAGCCCAGGCGATCACCGCCACGACCCGTCCGCCCCGGCGCAGTGAAATGCCCGGGAAAGATTACTACTTCCTGGACCGAAACGAATTCCAGGAGAAGGTGCGGTGTGGGTATTTCGCCGAGTGGGCGGAAGTGCATGGAAACCTCTACGGAACGCCGGCCTCGGAACTGACGCGGCTGCTGAACTCCGGAAGAGACGTTCTCTTGCAGGTGGACGTACAAGGAATGCGCAACCTCCGCCAAGGCGGGCATGCCTTGGTTTCGATTTTTATTATGCCGCCGTCGTTGGACGAATTGGAGCGGCGGCTGCAACGGCGCGGCGCCGATTCCGCCGAGACCATCGCGCTTCGGGTACGTAATGCCCGTGACGAGATGCTGGCGCGTGATGCCTATGACCACGTCATCGTCAACGAAGACCTGGACCGGGCCGTGAAGGAGTTCGAGGCCTTGGTGAGCAAGTACCGGTTGGAAACCGTAAGTTAGCAAAGAGTATAGGAGCAAGTCTGGATGGAGCGAATGGAAAGAATCTCGATTGAGGACTTCGACAAGAAGGTGGACAGCCTTTATCGTCTGGTGCTGCTCGGCGCGCGCCGCGCCGGCCAACTGGCCAAACCGGACTCGCGGTCGCTGGTTCCGGCTAAGTCCAAGAAACCTACCATAGTCGCCCTGCAAGAGATTCTGGGCGGGAAAGTAACGTATAAGACAGGTGTGGGCGATGAGGAGGATTTGGTCGGATAAGTGCATCGTGCTCGGCGTGACCGGCTCGATCGCCGCATACAAGGCGTGCGATTTGGCCTCGCGTCTCGTCGAGTTGGGCGCGGAAGTGGTACCCGTTCTCACCAAGTCGGCGCGGGAATTCGTGGGCGCCGCAAGTTTTGAAGCGATCACGGGACAACGGGCCATCACCGAGATGTTCGAGCCCGTGCAGAATCCCGCGATTGAACACATCGCCCTGGCCACGCGCGCAAGCCTCTTCATCATCGCGCCCGCCACGGCCAACATCATCGCCAAGGCCGCCCACGGCATCGCCGACGACTGGCTGAGCACGACGCTGCTGGCCACGCGCGCGCCCATCCTCTTCGCGCCCGCGATGAATTCGAACATGTACTCGCACCCGGCGACCATCGCGAATATCGAGTTGCTCAAGTCGCGCGGATGTCATTTCGTGGGACCCGAAAGCGGACGTCTGGCCTGCAAGACTATCGGCCCGGGCCGGCTGATTGACGTTCAAGCCATCATCGAAGCGGCTACCCCGCTCGTCTCCGGCAACCACGAACTGGCCGGGAAACGCGTGCTCATCACCAGCGGAGGTACACGGGAGCCCGTGGACCCCGTGCGATTCCTCGGGAACCGGTCTTCCGGCCGGATGGGTCGAGCCTTGGCCTTGGCGGCCCTGGCGCGTGGTGCAGAGGTAACGGTCATCACCGGACCCGCCCACGTAGCCCCGCCCTATGGTGCGCGTGTCGTCGAAGTGGAAACCGCCGCGGAAATGGCCGAAGCCGTGGCCAAACATGCCCCGAAGGCAGACGTTGTCATCGCGGCCGCGGCCGTCGCGGACTATCGAGTCAAAGCACCCTCAGTCCAAAAACGCAAGCGCGACGGAGCGCCCGTCACCCTGGATTTGATTGAGAATCCGGACATTCTCGCCGCCTTGGGTAAGTCGCGACGAAAAGGAAGGATTCTCGTCGGGTTCGCCGCCGAAACCGAACGGCTGCTCGAAAACGCGCGCGCCAAGCTGCAAAAGAAGAACCTGGACCTCATCGTCGCCAATCAAGTCAGTGTTGCGGATTCCGGCTTCGAGGTGGACACCGTCAAAGGCGCCATCCTCGACCGCGCCGGCCCAAACGAAGAGTTCCCGCTCTGCGCCAAAGAGGAATTCGCCGAACGGCTGATGGAGCGAATCGTGGCGCTGGCCAATGCGGAATCGGATTCTTCCGGAATCGGTCGGGCCAACTTCGTACCCGGGGGCTGAAGCTCGAACAACGAAAAGTTCCTAGGCCCGCGGATGAAAATCTTTGTGCGCCCGGCTAAGTCGTTCGACGCTTACGTGGGTGTACACCTGAGTTGTCGAGATATCCGCGTGACCCAACATCTCCTGGACCGCACGGAGGTCGGCGCCGTTGTCGAGCAGATGTGTCGCGAAAGAATGCCGCAGCATGTGGGGGGTGACATTGTCCCGGATATTCGCCGCCCGCGCATAACGCTTAACGACCCGCCATACGCTGGTGCGGCCCATGCGTCCGCCTCGCGACGATAAGAAGACCGTATCCGAACGAAGTTTGCCCTGGGAGCGCACTTCGACCCATTCCCGGAGACGTTGCATAGCCTTCTCCCCTAACGGTACCAGCCGCACTTTGGAACCTTTGCCACGCACGCGAATGCAGGACTCGGCAATTGAAACATCCTGAAGCCGAAGACCGCCAAGCTCGGAAATCCGCAGCCCCGAAGAATAAAACAACTCGAGGATGGCCGTGTCGCGGATACCGTCCCGGGTGGCGGTGTCCGGAGCGGTGGTGAGTCGTTCCGCCTCGGCAACGGAAAGAGCCCGCGGCAGGCGTTTGACGCATCGCGGTGACTCGAAACCTTCCGTTGGATCAGAAGCGGCTTGACCTTCTTCGCGGAGAAACGCATGAAACCGGCGGATAGCACTGAGTCGCCGGGCTGTGCTGCGCCCGGATTGGCCTTCTTTGCGCAGCGCGATCAGGAATTCGAGCAGCAATTCGCGGGTGATGGCGTCCGGACTTTGAATGCCGCGGCCTTCCAAGTAACCCAGATAGCGGGCAATATCCGAGTGGTACGCGGATACGGTCTTCTCCGAAAGGCCGGACTCAAAAATGGTCGCTTCGAGATACCGGTCGAGAAGGCCGCGGAGGGGCGAGTCCGGTGATGAGGTCGAAGCGGTGGAATCGGCAAAATTAGGCATTGAAAGAGACCGGCTCCGCTGGAAGCAAAAGTGGCGTCGTGGCCGCGGCACTCCCAAAGTTCGTGGGTAAAGAAAATCGCCCCAACTCGCGGCGAGTTGGGGCGATCACAGTATCTTGCATCCGGCATGCGAGCCCTCCATCGGCGGACCCGCCCGGCGCTTCTTCAGACAACTCAGTCAACAATCGTGATCTTGAACACCGCGCGACGGTTCAGCTTGCGGTTCGCCGCCGAAGTGTTCGGGACCGCCGGCTGCGATTCGCCGAAGCTCTTGGCCTCGAGGCGTCCGGCGTCCACGCCGTTGTCTACCAAGTACTTCTTGACGGAGTCGGCGCGGCGCTGACCGAGACCCATGTTGTATTCGTCGGTGCCGATGTCGCACGTGTGGCCTTCGATCACCAGGGTGTCTTTGCCATACTGCTTCATCCAGTCCACGACCTTGTTTGCCTCGGCCTGGCCTTCCGGCTTCAGGTTATACTTGTCGAAGTCGAACAGGATGTGGTTCAGAACCGGGACGTCACGCTTGGGCGCGGGTGGCGGAGTGGGTGGCGGAGGTGTGACTTTGACCACTTCCTCGGCTGCCCAAACATTGTGGAACACTTTGCCGCGGTTACCCCAAGTCTCGGAGTCATTCGCATTGGACTTGGGTTCGGTGGGCCACCACCAGTAGCCGGTTCGGGTCGCGTCCTTGTAAGGTGCGGGCGTAGCCCCGCTCTTGCCCCACCAGGACAGGTCATCCCAAATCTTACCTTGCGCGGACGCAGTCCCCCACGTCAGCGCAAGCGTTAATCCTACCGCGCACACGATTAGCTTTTTCATTTTGGTCATTTCCTCCTCTTCCGCTCGTAAAACCAGATAGGTATTACTGGCATGCCTTCCGTTGGCCATTAAATCACAAACTCAAACCGCTGTCAAGTTTATCCCTGAAACTTCCGTGTCGTTCCCCCCTTCCCTGACTCCGGACCGTTTCAGGGGCCAAGCTCAGTTTCCTTACTATACTGATTTTATCATAGCTTAAAGCGCTCGTGCAAGCGATTTTTCGTGAGGACTTCTTGCAGTTTCTTCGGTCCCGTTGGACCTGTCGGACCAGTCGGACAGGTCAGACAGGTCGTATCAGGCTGCGCATTCTGCGGCTTGTGTGAACCGCGCCTGCAGCGTATCCAGGGCCGCGTGAATCTCGCGCGACTCATTGTGCTCGATAGCTTTCCGCAGTTTTGGGATGGCCCCGCCGACTTTGCGGCCTTGGCGAACGGTCCCAAACAAGTGCCGGCTGACCGTGGACTGGCTCAGGCACAACTCCGCCGCGATATCTTCTTGCGTCTTGCCCGCGAGATAATACAGATGCAGAATCTGCCGTTGGCGCGACGTCAACCGCGACTCGATGAGCTCGTTCACCACCGGCAACACAGCTTGAAAGAAATCGTGCAGCGCATAACGACGCTCGCGCCCTGCTTCGGTCTCGTACCACAGGGCCCGCTCCGCCGGCAAGTTTTCCAGGTACTTCGAACTGGCCGGGATTTCCCAGAACTCGATATTGAACGGTGTCATGACTCGTGCCTCCCTTCTCGTCACGGGCAAAAAAACAAAGGCGCCGCAGGTTTTCGGGTTCCACCTGCGGCGCCTCTTATGGTTGGTATGTGGTTTGGGCTACTTCATTAAGAGAACACCTCAGGACGCGAACCGAGCTGCCACACTCGCACGCGCAAGGCGAGGAGCAAGGTGTGCATCCGGACAGACTGCGCCATGGCTATGATGTTGGCGCGGTGAATGTCGTGCACATCAAACATCCGGTTCACGTCCTTATGGTTCATACAAGGGAGCTAAATTCGCTCCCAGACCATCTCCAAACGGGACACACTATACACTCTCGCTTCGGACTTTTCAAATTCCTCAGTCCTTCGCAAAAAAACACTCCTACTTTCTTCGGCGTTATGCATACCGACACCGCACCGGAGAACGATAGACCGAATGGACGCGGTAAACTTCGTGAAGTTAACTCTTCACAATTGTGAGAGCGCGGGCAGGAATGGCGCGTTTCGATTTTTTCGCTGTACAAATCTGCACAGCCGGCCTCCAACCATGCTCAAATCTGGACGAAAATGTACAATCAAAACCGGTCGCGTGATCTGTGGAACCTGCTGAAATAAAGCGGGTTAGACATAATGGGAAATAATGGTACGGCGATTGCTCTTCCCATTTTGCCACTTGTCGGAGGGACATTTGTCTGAGGTCATGGATTGATGAGTACAGACCTGTTGGAGCTGGAAAGTGAGGTTCGAGTGGGGCCGACCGAGGTGAATCTATTTAACCTTTACCCGGAGCGCGCTTCGATTCTGGTCGTGGACGATGAGAATGGTCCTCGCCAGGCGTTGCGAATGTTGCTGAAGGAGCACCACGACGTGTTCCTCGCGAGCGACGTGACCGCGGCGCAGCAGATTGTCGAACGCGAGTGCGTTGACCTGATCATCACCGATATCCGCATTCCGAGACAGTCGGGGATCGAATTGCTGCAGCAGGTTCGCAAGTGCTACCCGGATATCGAGGTCATAATCTTGACCGGCTACGGCCATCTCGAATCGGCCATGAAAGCGGTCGAATACGGGGCTTTTGCTTATCTCGAAAAACCGTTCGACAACGCCACGATGCTCAAGCACGTCGAAGCCGCGTTGCAGAAACGCCGGCGCGAACTGGTTCGGCGCCGGCTCGAGGACCTCGCGTTGGAGGCGAACCGGTTCGAGACGTTAGGCCGCGTGGTGTCGGGGATGATCCACGATCTGGGGACGCCCCTGTCGGTGGTAGGGAGTCACGTTGAGTTGCTTCTCTTGGACCCCGGGAAAGCCGATTTGGAGAACCGGCTCAAGATTATCCGGGCGCAAGTCGGTCATTGCACCGACATCGTCCGTTCAACGATGAACTTTCTCCGCCACCAAGCGCAACAGTCCACACCCATTAACCTCAACGAAATCGCGGAGGCGTGTCTGGAAGTGGGACACCCACTGTTGCGACGGCAGAACGTGAGCGTGGCCAAGTGTTATGCCGAAGGGCTGCCGTATTGCGTGGGCGATTTTGTCCTGGTGCGCCAAGCTATTCTGAACTTGCTCACGAACGCCTGCCAAGCCATGGACAAGCAAGAACAACCCCGCGAGATTACCGTGCGTACGTGGTCCGAAAACCAGTCGGTATGCTTCTCGATCGCCGACAACGGACCCGGCATTCCGCGCACGGATCGGACCAAGGTGTTTGACGCATTCTATTCGACCAAAGGCAAAGCCGGCACCGGACTCGGCTTGGCCGTGGTCAAGAACGTGATGCAGCGGCACGGGGGCGAAGTGTGCCTGGGCGAAAACCGCGGCTGCGGCGCCTTGTTCGTCCTTAAGTTCCCCATCCAGCAAAACGGAAATAGCTGAGCAGCGGCTCTCGCAATTGAAATTCGCAATCGGGACTCGTAATCAAGTTTCGTGCTCGTAATCGTGATTCTCCATTAGGAAATACGACTACGAGTCACGATCACGAGCAAGAGTCTCGATTGCAAATTGGCGTGCTTCTGCGCAGATGGTCAAATACCCGTTCCTCGCCGCCGCGATAGAGTAAGGCGTCGTCTACCGTAATCGTCTCTTCCACGCTAAGGGGGAGAAAGCGGCCTTCGGCCTGGGCTAATTCGAGGCCGGCGTTGTCCACGATGGTGCCCACGGCCTCGACCAACCGCCGGCCGGCCCGGCGCACTTCGGCGCGGACCATGGTTTCGCGGTCCGCGGGCACGGGCCGGAGAAAGCGAATGCTCAGGTCCCCGGTGTAGCACATACGTCCGATGGCGCGTGCCGCCGCCCAGCCCATGCATTCATCCAGAATGGCGGTGAGAACGCCGCCATGTACGACGTTCGCGTAACCGCAATGATGGCTCTGTGGTCGTAAGATCGTCTTGACGATCCCATTCTCAACAAAAAAGCGTGTCTGCAGACCCGCCCCGTTGGCCTCGCCGCACACAAAGCACGTCTCCGAGTTTGGTAGGAACCGCTTCTGATCGCTGTCACTCATGGATTCGCGCTAATGGCCATGTTGTTCCGGTTTGGTTCCCGTTCCCGCGGTCCTTTGCTTCCGCGCCACGATGATCGACAGCATATACCGATGTTTCGCAATCCACCGGTACACCGAAGGCGAAAAATAGGCCACACCGGGAATTCGAAAGGCCGCTGCCACCCACCGCCACCGCGGCATCATTCGAAGCAAATGCGGCAACGCCTCCTCGCCCGCGAGGACGCGACCGTCCTCAAGAACGAGCTGCATGGCTTCGAGGCACTGCGCCTCGGATATCCCGGGGAATCGCCGTGCCCGTTCCGTATCCTGGCACGGCACCAACTCCACGACTCTGGGCGGCACGGAGCGCCGTACCCAATCCGCCGCTTTGGTGCAGAGCGGGCATCCAGCATCGTAGATTAAGGCAACCTGTCCGACGGTCATTCCGGCGCTTATGTTACTGCCTGCTATACCGGGGGCGCAATGGTGGAGGAAAAAGGACAAAGTACGAAGGACAAATGAGCCCGGAACCGGAAGATGAGAAAATCTTGCGTGGACGTGGGGATATTGGTAAGCGAGTTGAAACCCAGCAGGGGCGGTGATGCATGAGGGGAGGGCGCGCTGCCTTGGACTCACATCTTGACCGCGGCCAGCATCACGAACCAATGGTTACACCAAAGCTCGCCGTCTCGTTTGTCGAGATTGAACGTCCGTCGCTGTGCCTCGTTCAGCACATCGAGCAAGCCATACATCCGCTCCACGTATTCCGCGGAAACTCCATTCGTGAGTGACGACAGGGGCCGAGGCTTCACGTAGGGATCGACCATCTCCACGCAAAAACCGGCCTCCTCCAAGTAAGTCGTCCATTCGCTGGGACGGTATTCACGCACGTGCGACTCGTCGTGCAGACGATCAAGTTCATTCATCAACGCGTCCGCGAAATCGTCTTCCGGCACACTCCGATCATCAACTACGAGACGTCCGCCGGGCCGCAACACACGGCGCATCTCACGCAGTGCGCGGCGTAAGTCGGAAAAATGGTGGGCCGCCCGCCGGCACGTCGCCAGTTCGAAGCTTTGGTCCAAAAAGGGAAGCCACCGCGCATCGGCCAGTCCGAAGGCCACATTAGTCACGCCGTGTCGCCGACTCAGTCTCCGCGCTTCAATCAGCATTTCCGGGGTCAGGTCCACCCCCGCTACCCGCGCAACGTGCGGCGCCACCGCAAATGCCGTGTGTCCGGTCCCGGTCGCGATATCCAACGCGGTCCAGTTTGATTGCGCGTGAGAAAGCGCCACAACCCGCTCCAGCACGTGCGGGTCGGTGTGCGCGGAACTGGTCGTATACGTAGCCGCCCGCTCGCCAAACACGCGCCGGGCCGCGAATTCGGGGGTCTCCATTGAATCTCCTCGCTTTCCAACGATCAACTGGCCTAATCGAAACTCGTGATCGAGGTTCGTAATCGAGAATCGTGCTCGTAATCGTAGGTCGTAATCGAGACTCGTAATCGAGATTCACCCGTGTCTGGCGGAATCCCCAGTCGCACTAGCAACCGCTTGGTGCCCGTTCAAAACATGACTTTCGATCGATGATTACCATTTTCGATTAGGAGCCGCGACTACGAGCACGCGACTCGATTACGATTCTCGAATCTCGATCACGACTACGAGTCTCGATTGCGAGTGGGAGAATCGATCGTTTTTGTCTCTTGCCGCAGTCTACCGGCTTCCGCGAGTAACTGTGATAGCGGGATATCGGCCAATGAGTTCAGGCGTAGGTCGGCGCCGTGCATGGCCAGTCGGCGCGTAACAGAATTGGGCACGGCCACGCAGAACATTCCCGCACGTTTCGCAGCGAGGATTCCGTTGGGGGCATCCTCCAGGACAATTGCGCAATCAACGCCGATGCCAAGACGTTCTGCGGTGGCGCGGAAGAGGTCCGGGTTGGGTTTTGGGCGAATCCCGTCGGAAGTACACTTGATGCAATCGAATTGGTCGAGCAGGGCGCGGCGAGAGAGATGGCCTTCGACCCAAGCGCGCGGAGCGCTGGACGCCACGGCCAGTTTCAACCCGAGGCGTTTCCCTTCGTTGATATAGTCCTGAACTCCGGGACAAACCGGCTGGTGAGCCACCAAGTCGTGGTAGCGTTGGCGTCGGCGCGCGGCGATGGCGTCCCGCTCCACCGCGCGACCGATTTGCTTCTCCAGATAATCTAACGGATCAAAAAAGCCGGACTCCCGACCGATACAGTCCTCCCATACGTCAAGCGGCAGAATGCTCCCGAACTCGCGGAACAACTCCTGCCACGACTCATAGTCCGGGCCTTCCGTGTCTATGATCAATCCGTCAAAATCGAAGATCAGTGCGGCAATTCTCTCGCCCAAGTAGTTGATACCTCGTTGATCAGTTGCTAGTAACTGGTGGTCAGTGATCGGTGGTCAGTAAGCAAGAACCCACTATTCGTCACTCATTGCTCATTGCTTGTCACTCGGAACTCGGTACTCGTCACTTCTTTTTCGCGTGCGCCAGGACTTTCTTCAGCGCCTCGACCACGTCGTGAAGGTTCTTATCGGTCATCAGCGGATACAGCGGCAGCGAAAGGATTTCGCGCGACGCCGCAGTGGCGTGCGGCAAGTCCTCCGGGCGATTACCGAGCGTCTTCTGGTAATACTCGTGAAGATGCAGACCGTAGAAATGGACGCCGGTCCCGATGTTCTCGCGCCGCAACTCGTGTGCGATTTCGTCGCGGCTCTTGATCAGCTTGTCGAGACGTAGCCGGACGATCATCAGATGCCAGGCGTGCTCGACGTCGTCGCGCACCTTGGGCAACACGATCTCGTCGAGGTCGCTTAATACCGAGCAGTACATTCTCGCCAGGCGCCGCCGCGCGGCCTTGAATGAGGGGAACTTTCGCAGTTGCTCGATACCTATCGCGGCGCCGACGTCGTTCATGTGGTACTTGAATCCGGGCTCCATGACCTGAGCCGGCCCCGCAACCGCGCTACGCCCGTAGCGATTCCACGCGATGGAAGTCATGCCGTTGGTGGCCAAGCGGCGCAAATGCTCAGCATCGCTCTCGCGCTGGACCGCGATCACGCCGCCTTCGACGGTTGTAACATTCTTGATCGGATAGAAGCTGAAGCAGGTGAAGTCGCCGTCGCTGCCGACGGGTCTGTTCTTGTACGCGGCGCCCAAGGCATGCGCGGCGTCTCCGATGACGGGAACGCGACGTCGTTCAGCGACGCGGCGAATGGCGTCCATATCGCAGGGCTGTCCCGCGAGGTGGACCGGCATGATGGCCTTGGTGCGCTCGGTGAGCGCCGATTCCAGTTTTGCCGGATCGAGGTTCAGGGTGTCGGGACAAATGTCTACGAATACCGGTTTGGCGCCCATGCGAAGGATGGTATTGCCCGTCGAGGCCCACGTCAGCGGCGATGTGATGACTTCGTCCCCGGGACCCACGTTGAGGTGAGCCAGGCACAAGTGCAGCGCCGCAGTGCAGGAAGAGGTCGCGACGACGTAACGCGCCGACACGATTTCCGCAAACATCCGTTCGAAGATCTGGACCTTGGGTCCGGTCGTCAGCCATCCACTGCGCAACGTGTCCACCACCGCTTGCTCTTCTTCTTCGCCGAGCGAAGGCCGCGCGAGCGGAATGAATCGAGGTGCCACCGGCTCGCCGCCCTCGTCCACGGGCGTGGACAGCAATCGCCGCATCCGCCGAACGTTGAAGAAGGGCTCGGCCAAGGGATCATACGCGGGGTCTTGAAGGGCTTCCCGAAGTTCGCGGAGGCCGTCGTCCAACGAGTACCGACATTCGAAATCGAGTCGTTCGCCGAGTTTACCAAAATGGACGCGGTAGCTGCGGAGGTCGTCGTCGCTTTTCGGAACTTCCAGCGCTACTTCCGAAAAGGCCTGGGCAATCCGCTGCGCAAGGTGCAGAATCTGGAAGTTGTTCTCGTCGGAACCAACGTTGAATACCTGGGCGCGTGCGTGTTCTTTGGGCGTTTCGAGCAGAATGGCGAAGGCACGCGCGGCGTCGCGAACGTGCACCATGGGACGCCATTGCCGTCCGCCGCCGACGATGGTGATCTTCTTAGAACGAACCGCACTGGCCACCATTTGATTCACGGCGAGGTCAAAGCGCATCCGGGGGGATACTCCGAACATGCTCGCGGTCCGCGCCACCATCGGCTCGAAATAGTCGCTGTTCATCGAGAGAATCGCGCGCTCCGCCTCGAGCTTAGTGGCACCGAAGGTGGACACGGGATTGGTCGGACTTTCCTCGTCGAGCCAGTCGAACAGGCCTCTACCGTAGACGACACAGGAAGATGCCAGGAGAAAGCGCCGCACGCCCTTCTGGATGGCCAGACTCGCCAACTCCCGCGTGCTTTCTACGTTAACGTCGTGGGCCATGTCGGGGTTCAAGTCGCAGGAAGGATCATTGGACAGGCTGGCGAGGTGGGCGATGGCCTCGACGCCGTCGAGCAGCCCCGGACGTTCCTGCAGCCGCCGGACATCACCCTTTACGATCTCGCACTCTTTCGAAGTCCGAAACGACTCTACACTTTCTTCGCCGAAACAAAACCGGTCAAAAATGCGGACGCGATGACCCCGCCCCAACAACTCCGCCACGAGGCAACACCCGAGGTAACCGCCCCCACCCGTCACCAATACCTGCATGCGCGCTGCCGCTCCTTCTTTTGGTCAAAAGATCGACGAAGGAGTATATCAGGTCAAGACCGCGAGTGGGAACCTTACGACCTTGCCCTCATTTCCCCATTGACAAACTTCCGATCATGTTCTAGGGTCTTTCCATGCCTAAGAATAGCGATCCGCGGCAGATGGAGTTCGGTTGGCGCGACGAGGCCGGGTTGCGTCACGAGTTGGAACGGGAAACCGGCCTGTCGTTGCGATTGACACTGACCGACAACGTGTACCACATCATGACGATGAAGCCCCTGCGCCAGGAGAATCGTGTGGCGCTCCGAATTCATCGGATGTTTCTTACCGCCGACACCCCGGTGGTGAAGGCCTTGGCCGGCTGGGTGCGACGGCCCCGGCGCGGCGTCAGCAGCCGCGTGCTGGACCAATTCATTCGTGGCCACCGACACCTAATTCGCAAGGGTCCGGCACGGGAAGCGTCCGTGCAGACGGCAGGCCGGCATCATAATCTTCGCGCCATGTTCGACGGGTTAAACCGGACCCACTTTGGAGGCGCCGTTACCGCCCGCATCACTTGGGGGAATTTGCCGCGCCGGTCGGCCCGGGGCAAGCGGCGACGCTCGATCCGTTTCGGGAGCTACACCGCCGAGGATCACATCATTCGGCTTCACCCCTTCTTGGACCAACCATTCGTGCCCGAATATTTCGTGCGCTACATCGTCTTTCATGAGATGCTACATGCCGCTCTCGGGAGCGAGGAAGACCCGGATTCTGGTCGCCGCTGCGTGCATACCCGGGAATTCAAACAGCGAGAGCGCGCGTACCCCGACTACCCGCGGGCTACCGCATGGCAGAACGAGTCTCCAAATATCCGCAGGTTGCTGCGATATCGGCCTGACGGAAAGGCACGTGCCCAGTAGTCGAGCATCGTCAATTAGCCGGTGTAAGTGGCTTGGAATCAGGGGGATGCAGCCCTTGGCGGAGGAATGGCGCAAGCGGATTCCTACGTTTTTGTGATATTTTTCATCTTGATGGGTAATATCTTCGGACAGGGCGCTCTGACGCGGTGCGAACTGCGAACGCGAATTCTACGTCCTCCGACCATCGGAGCTTCCGCTTGAAAGCGGTGCCGAGAACGGACGAGGACCTGATGGTGCGGCTCTGCCGGGGCGACGCAGACGCTCTGGCGGGGCTGGTGCAGCGGTATCAGAATGACATCTTCAGATTCTGTCTGCATTACGTAAGAGACGTTGAGCGCGCCAAGGAATTGGCTCAGGAGACGTTCATCCGCGTGTATGTGGCGCGCGCCAGGTTTGACGAGTCGCGGAAGTTTCGACCATGGATACTCTGTATCGCACGGAATCTCTGCCTCAACGACCTCAAGCGCAAGAAGACCGTTTCCATGGAATCCCTGGATGAATACGCGAGCACCGCACGCGAAGAGAGCGCTAACGCGCCCTGGATGTCGGACGGTCCCGACGGGCAACTCATCGCCACGGAGCGGCGGGAAGTCCTCGCGCGGTTGTTGAATACGCTCGATGACGAGGCCCGTGAGATCGTGACCTTACGCTTTTTTGAAAAATTGGCCGCTCGCGATATCGCCGAGATCGTGGGCAGTACCGAAGGCGCCATTCGAACGCGGTTGCACCGCATCTTGAGGTCCCTTCGGGACAAAAAAATAGATGGCAAAGAAGATTTGTGACCACCCCAAGTTGTAACGAGTACGAGCAAGACCTGATGGCGTACCTGGATGGTACGCAGGGTCCCGGTGTGTCCCGTCAGTTTCAAGCACATCTGCAGGGATGCGTTGCGTGTCGCCGTGAAGTGGCGGCGCTACTCGAACTTTGCCAGGACTTGGAATGGCTCGGAGACCGGACGCGGCGGCAGACGTCGCCGGTCGAGTTGGTGGGTCCGGTATTGTTGGCGGTGCGGCAACGTGACGCCGCCGTTTCGACGACAGACTTCGGCAAGTCGTATGGTGCGAAATGGCGTTGGTGGCTCGCCGCGACCAGCCTGGCCGCGGCGTTGTTGATAACATGGTTCGGTCCGCGCTTGGTGTCTCCCGAAAAACCGGCTACGGGTGAACTTCCCATAGCCCGCAGCGGAGAGAACCGGCCGTTGCCGAACCCCACTCCCGACGCCGGTGACCACCGGGCGCCAACGGAGACCTACAGCCCGAGCAAGCAGCGGCTCGAGTTGGCGAAAAAGCATTTGCCCGAGACTACGGGCGGACGCCCCAGTGGGTCGGAAGGCCTCGAGGCTACCGTCGCGCCGCAGATCCAGAGCGTCACTATTCAGGACGTGATCAATGCCCGGAAGCAGGCGCTTACGGACCCTGCCGCACGAGCACGCCTCCGACAGATGGCCAGCCTTACGCCCGACGCGGCGCGCGAGATCGCTCAGAATGAGACGGCGTCTCCCGAAGCCGTCGCGGGCGCTGCGCAAGCGCTTTCTACCGAAGAAGCCCAGGCGGCCCTCCTGCGCGTCGTCGGACATTACCCGGACCGAGCCTATCTGCGATACGCCCTCGTCCAGCAAACGCAGGCCCAACCGGCGGCCGCAGACACACCGAAGATCACGGAAGCGCAACTTAGTACGCTCCGCGATCTCGACGAGGATAACGCGCTGGTTTACTATCTCGAAGCCCTCTCGCATTTGGAAGCAGGCGACGTCGCCGGCGCGCTCACGGCGTTGGAAACTGCCAGCCGGCTCGACAAGGCCAGCGCCTACACCCTGGAAGCCGCCCTGGCGCGGGAGCAATCCCTTGTCGCCGGTGGCATGGACCCACAGGCGGCCCGCGTGGCAACGGCATTCACTGCCGGCGACGACGAATACGGCGTGCTTTGCGATCTGGGTAACAAGCTGCTACAATACGGTAGATATTACGCCGAATCTGGCGATCTGGCAACGGCGCAACGAATTGCCGAAGCCACGCAACAATTCGGCCAACAGTTGGATGACAGCGCACTGTTCGCACAAGAACGGTTGGCGGGTTTGGATATTCAGCGCGCGGCGATCGACATTCTGGAAGGCATTTACGAGGCCCTCGGATCGGGTGATGGAATTGAAACGTTGGTGGCGCAGACGATGGCGCTAGTCAACGGTTTTCAGGAGTGGCAGAACTTCTTCAACAACCTGGATGAGGTCATCTCGGAAGCGACCGATGACCGATTCGTGGGATTCCTGGCGGACCTAATCCTTCGCCAAGGGGACTTGAACATATTGGACTACTTGTAGCGGAATCGTTTGCGACCCGACCGGGGTTTTTTCCCGGGCCGAAAAAAAAAGTTGCTTCTTTTGATGAAATAGTTCAAAATAGCGGCGTTCATTGAAAAGAAGGAGTGGGGTTGTAAGTGCAAGTCAGTAAGGGGACTTGTGCATACGAACCAAACGTGTTGACAGTCGGAAGGAGAAGGGAGGTGAAGCACCGTATGAAGCATCTCAAGGTGTTGTCGAACCAGAAACCCGCGCAGGCCGCGGAAACTGCATGGGTACAACTGAAGGACATCATTTGCGTGGGCAATCTGTGCCCGGGCGGCTTGAACCTACGCCAAGGCAAATGGCTGGCCACCCAAGTTGACCAGTGGCTGCAGAAGTAGCCTCCGGGGAATTCAAACGACAGTAGTTCCGTAACGGAACGTTTCCACTACGTTAAAGTGAAGTGAACGAGTTAACGGTCGTTCAATATGCGAACGGCCCTTGACGAAAGGAAGATGAGATGATGCATCTGCGGACAGTCACAAAAAGGCTTCCGGCCTCCGCCCAGCTCAACGTGCAGGGCGTGCCGATAAACCTTTTCGGCAATTTGTTCGGTTGGCTGGCGCCCTTGCTGGCCGGCAAGCAACTGTATATCCAAGCATTGAATCACACCCAGGGCTCTCTCGACCCCAACAACGTCGACAACGCTGGGCTCTTCGGCAAACTGTAATCAAGGCAAATGGAACTTAGTCCTGCGTCCCCTCAGCGGGCGCATGAGGAGGTGAAACAACTATGAAGCATGTGGGATGTATTTCCAAGAAGCTCCCGGCGAAGGCCGTCGTTGTTTATGAGACCGCCCTGGAACGCTGGATTGACTTGGCGAAGGGTCTCGCCCAGCGCGGGCCAGGCTTGTTCGGAAAGAACGAGTTGGGCGACACGGTGGCGCGGTTCAGTTTCGGCAAACTGCCACTCTGATCCCAGCGGGCGCGCCTCGGACGGCGCGCCGTTCCACTGCGTACAAGATTTGGTAGGACTCGGAAGGAGAGAACGAGAATTCTCAAGCTAAAGAAGGAGAAAAACATGAAGCATGTAACAAGCATTTCGAGAGGGCTGCCGGCGCTGGCTACCACGACTCCCGACAAGACCACGCAAAAGCAGCAAATACTGACAGGGGTTACGGCAGGGCTTCAGGGTCTGCTCGCCGGGCTCGGCAACGTTCAGCAGGCGGCCTTGGGCAATCTCCTGGACAAAATCTACGGATAGGAGGAACGTTTAATGAAGCATGTGGCAGGAATTTCGAAGAAACTCCCGGCGTCCGCCCAGACCACGAACAACAAGTCGCTGAACACGAATCTTTGCAGCTTCTTGGCGGGTCTGTTGGGCGTGCCCTCGACGGTAATCCCGGGTTGCTACACGAAGACGTCCAGCAAGTCCTAAGGGACCGGACGCCATTCCCGAAACACTTGGGCGATGCGAGCTAGTGCCACGTCATCGCCAAATTGTGCGGAACTGGAAAACAGGGTAAGACAGCGCTTGTGTGACGCTGATTAGAACCATGGGGACAATGTAGAGAAGGAGAGTAACAAATGGTACATCTGCATCCCGTATCGAAGAAGAAACCGGCGAAAGCCAGCCTCGTTCCGGACGAGTTGCTGTGCAAGCTGTTGTCGCTTATCGGCAAACAGAGCTTGCTCGGCTCCAAGTGCTCGTAATTCACTGAGCAGACGAGGATTGACGTGAACCGTGGAGGTAATAGCCTCCACGGTTCTGCGTTTCTGGGAGGCCCATCCCTATCCCTAATGACACAACCACACGCTGGGAATCGCCACCGAATACCCGCCGCTACACGGTTTCTCCTTCGTGAGCATGCAATGCCCTCGGCGGACTCACCATAATCGTCTGCCCCGTCGCGTCCCACGACAACGTCTTGCCCCGGCGATAGGCCTCCACCCCCATCGCAATACCTACCATCGTACGGTAGCCCAACTCCTCGTCACAGGCGCATTTCGTTCGCGTGCGGATGCCGTCCAGCCAGTTGGCCACGTGGTCCGGGCGCGTCTGCACGGGGATCGCTTTCTCGGCTTCCACTCCAAAAC
This sequence comes from Candidatus Hydrogenedentota bacterium, assembly GCA_016209895.1. Classification (GTDB taxonomy): domain Bacteria; phylum Hydrogenedentota; class Hydrogenedentia; order Hydrogenedentales; family SLHB01; genus JACQVH01. The sequence goes on from JACQVH010000163.1 coordinate 24,094, forward strand.
GCTGCGCGAACTCCCCTTTGAACTCGTCTTCCGCCACCACGCGTACCGCCGCCCCTTCGCAATACAGAGAAGCCTCGCGACCGCGAATCACTCCCGGCAACCCCTGCCGGTTTGCCATCGAAGACGCCAAAACGATCGTGTGTCCGCTCGGATACTCGAGGGTCATTACGAACGTGTCCGGCACTTCACGATCATCCTGTACGTAGACGCCGCCCGCCGCGGAGACGCGTTCGGGGAATTCAGGTCCGATGGCGATCAACAGCGGCGCTAGTTTGTGATAGAAAAGGTCGGTGGCGATGCCGCCCGAGTAATCCCAGTATTTGCGCCAACGGAAGAATCGTTCGCGGGTGAAGGCCCGCTTTTCGGCGCTGCCGAGGAAGCGCTCCCAATCCAACGTTTTCAGCGTTGCCTCGGCGGGGATCGGCGAGTTCCACTCGCCGCCTTTCGAGTTGCGACTGTACCCCGCTTGGCTCCACAGCACGCGCCCGATGTGCCCCGCGCGAATGATCTCCCCCGCCGTGTACCACTGGCCGTCCGAAGCGTCTTGCGTGCCGATCTGAACAATGCGTCCCGTCTCGGCGGCGCCATCGCGAAAAGCCTTCGCCTCTTCCACGGTGTGGCTCATCGGCTTCTCACAATAAACGTCCTTGCCGGCTTGCATGGCGGCGATCGCGATCGGCGCGTGCCAATGGTCCGGCGTCGCGATCACCACCGCATCGAGATCACGGCGCGAGACTACGTCTTCCCAATGGTGATACAAACGTGCTGAACTCGCGTCTTTGGCGCGCTGCTTTCGGGGTTCGTAAATGTCACAAACGGCCGCGACGACCACCTTGTCGCCACGCTCTCCCCGAGCGATCAGGTCCTTCATGAGATACGTACCGCGACTCCCGCAGCCGATCACGCCGACCTGAATCGTCTCATTCGCGCCTACCACGCGCGCCGATGCCAATCGCGTGACTTTAGCTCTCGACACCGAAGCACAACCCGCCGCGGCCCCAGCCGTCACCGCCAGGAACGCCCTCCGCGTCAGCCCATCTCCTTCCCGCATAACACCTCCTCGACAGTGACCAGCTACACCAAGCCCGTTACTCGCTGCTCGTCACTTTCCTGCCGCCCTAATCTCAATGTCTCTGAAGTCCACAATCGAATTCTTATCGTGGCCTTGCAAGCAAATCCAGCCGCTTCTCCATTGGTCGTGCTTGGGGCTCTCGTAATTCGTGACAACTTTACCGTTTACCCCAACCTGGATGTGCGGCCCTTCCGCGCGAATCAGCATCTGGAACCAGCAGTTGTCCAGGGCCCGTAGTTCACTCGCGTTCTTCTGCCCGAAGATGGCCCCCGTGTAGTTCTCCGGGTCGTGGTTGTCCACCTGCGCCTCATAACTGCGCGGCCACGCGTCCTCGCCGCTGCAACGGAAAAACACGCCGCTATTGGCCCGGTCGTGCGGACGTATCGAGAGCCGTAGCTCGAAGTCGTCGAACGTCTCCGTAGTTTTCAAGGCGCTCCGTTGGGTCATCCCGGCGTTAAGGACTTGGAGAATACCACCCTCTCTGACGTGCCACTTGGAATCGCCCACCGCTTCCCAGCCGGTCAGATCCGTGCCGTTGAAGAGCGGTCGCCACCCCTCGCCGCCGGGCAACGGCTTAATCCGAATCCGACGAAACTCGACGTGGTTGGAGTAATCCTGGAGGGCGATATGGCCGATCTTGGCGCGGTCCACAAGTTTCTTCCGCCAGTCCTGGTCCTCGGTGTAGTCCGAGATTCTAATGTCGTAGAGCTCCTGACCATTCATCGCGGTGCGAATACGCGGGCCGTCGCACAAGACCTCGACGCTGTTCCATTCGCCCATGGGCTTGTCGGCTTGCACCGCCGGTGGCACGGTGGCGTAGAGCGCGCCCGCGCGTTGCCAAGGCGTTTCCCAACCATCTTTAATTACTTGGATTTCCATGCCGGTGTAGGCTGGATTGCCCTCTTTGGTGGCGCGTATCCCAACACCCGAATTCCCGATGCCGCTCAGACTTCGATACTCGTAGCGAAGCACGAAGTTCTCATACTCCTGATCGCTAAATATCCAATCGCCGCCGCCCGCGCCGGTGACGACCAGCCGGTCGTCTTCGACCGCAAACGCGCCTTTGTTCTCGCCGCGAATCCACCAGCCGTCCAGGTCAGTCCCGTTGAACAACGGATAGAACCCTTCTGCCGCCTCATCGTACCCCAAGAGTTTCGGCGCCCAGTCCGGTCCAGTCGGTTCACGCGCCCAAGCCGCAAACGACAACACTACGATCGCGAAAACCTTGAACGTAATCCTCATCTCCAGCACCTTCCCTGCAAGCACCGGCGCTACGCTTGCCTCCAACCCTTATAATACGGCGGTTTCAGCATCCAGCCGTTTTGATACGGTCGGAACGCCCACTTATTCGCCTTCTTTACCAAGTTTTTCGGCTCGCCAACGAACCGCTCCTGCTCCGCGTCCCACGTCAGTTTGCTACCAACCTTGTATGACGTCGTGCCCAAGTGGCAAACGGTAGCCGTGTTGTGCGCCGACTCCACGAAGCTGATCGGGTCCTTGCGCGACTTCACGCAATCCACAAAGTTTTGCCAGTGCGCCTGGTTCATGTCCATCTCTTTGACGCCCTCGACTTTCTTCGGCGCACATCCGGCGCCGTTGGCCTTGGATGGCGTCACTTCGTAGCCCATCCGGTCGGCGTACAAGGTCCCCAACGTTCCGTAAAATAGCATCCCGTAGCGATTGTGGCGCTCGTGGGGCACGTAGCCGTTGTACACCCGGTTCGAGAAACTCAACACGTAGTCGTCGAACGCATAGAGAACTTCAAGTGTATCCGGCGTGGTGCGATTGTCGGTGAGAATGTACTTACCACCTTGGGTGCTCACCGATTTCGGCTTCTTCTCTTCACCCATGGCCCAGAGCACGATATCCATTAGGTGCGCGCCCCAATCGGTCACCTTCCCGCCCGAATACTCGAGAAACCACCGGAAATTATAGAGGAATCGGTTCGGATTGAACGGCACCTTGGGGGTCCAGCCGAGGTAACGGTCCCAGTCAAGCCCTTCCGGCGGATTCCCGTCGGGCGGACTGCCGATCCCCCCGATCTTCTCACCGTCATGAATCCAGGTCTCGACGCGGGCGACCTTGCCGATATAGCCGCCGCTGACCATGTCCTTCACTTCCTGGAAATGGGTTCCGCTCCGCTGGAAATTGCCGCATTGAAGGACGACGTTGTTGCGGCGCACGGCTTCGATCAGCGCGCGGCCCTCGCCAATCGTGGTCGAGAGCGGCTTCTCACACCACACGTCCTTTTTCGCGTCGGCCGCCATCATGGAAGGGATGGTGTGCCAATGGTCCGGTGTCACCACCACGACCGCATCTACGTCCTTGTTCTCGATGATCTCTTCAAAATAGACGTGCGTAGACGGCTTCGGGTACTTGTTCGTAACGATGTCTACCGCCTGATTCCGGTGCTGCTCCAACAAGTCACACACGGCAATCGGCTGAATATCCTCTCGAAGTATACAGAACTGCAGATTCCGTTTGCCCATCCCGCCGGTACCGATGTGCCCGGTGAGGACGCGCTCGTTCGCGCCCACCACCGTCTGCGGGAAAATGTTCTTGTACACGTCCGCCTGCGCGCTCTGCGCCGCGACCGCACCGGCGGCCACGCCCGCCGCCGCGTGAGCCGTCCGGGCAAGAAAATCTCTCCGTGATACCTGGTCCCGCGTCATTTCTGTCTCCCTCGACCGTAGTTTACTGAAATGCGACTCGGGGGATATCTCTCCGCCTCGTCGCACAAATTATGTCTAGCCCCACAAGAGCGTAAGCATATCAGCTTTGGTCAGGTCCTTTCACGCCCGCTAAACATCCAAGCTCTTCAATCGAGGTTGTTTTGCTAATGCCGCCAACCTAAGTTAGACTTGTTATGTGAGGATATACTTTGACATGTGCAGTTTGCAGCGGCCATTAGATACCAGGATCTCGGTCCGGATTGGGGCAGAAGCCGAGGCAATTATCGGCGTTCTTTCACTGGTTGAGGAAGGACACATTGAGCTGGTTGCTTCTGATGCTCTTGCATTTGAAACAGGTCGCAATCCCCATCCCATACGGAAGAGACATGCATTGGAAGCGCTTTCAAAGGCCAAGCACTTCGTCTACGCTGATGCCTGTGTCGAGGAACGTGCGCGAAAGCTGCAAGATTCTAATCTACAGCCGCTGGACGCGCTTCACTTGGCATCAGCCATTGAGTCCGACGCAGACTACTTCTGTACCTTGTGACGACAAGTTGTTGAAGCGCGCTAAAGCCGTGGATAGCGGAAAGACGAAGACTGTATCACCACGGGAATTGGCGATGGAGGTAGCAACATGGCGAATCAAGTGAAGACACTGGTTGAGCTCACAGATCGGGCCATCAGCTTGCTCTACCGTGAAATGGGGATGTCGGATACGATGCGTTTCCTGAATCAGTTCACAACAGGATATGGGAACTACACCGAGGAGCGAGAGCTTCTCAATCAAAGTTTGAATCTTGACGCCATCCTATCTGCGATAAGAGCTGAGCGAAAAGAGGGCTAGAGTTCCTTCGTTGCGGGCGATTTTCTTTTCCAGGAATTCACGTTGAAACTTCGACGGTTTGACTCCCTTGTCCTGACATCCTATACTCAGCCGACCACCGTTGATCGCGTGGTCGCTGCTGTTTCCCTCCGGAAAATAGCCGCGTTTCGGCGCACCTGGGCGGATTCCCTTAGGCCTTGAGGCAAAATGAACTCAGATCATCGCTTTTCCGAAGGACTTTCCTTTGACGACGTCTTCCTCCGTCCATCCCGGTCGGATGTGCTCCCGCGTGAGGTAAACCTGACCACGCGGTTCAGCCGCAACGTTACCCTGAACATCCCTCTAGTCAGCGCCGCCATGGACACGGTGACCGAGGCGAACCTCGCGATCGCGATCGCCCAGGAAGGCGGCATCGGGGTCATTCATAAGAACCTGACCATTGACGAGCAGGCCGCCGAAGTGGACCGCGTGAAGCGGTCGCAGGCCGGCATCATTACCCATCCCATTACGCTGGGACCGAAAAACACCGTCCGCGAAGCCGAAGAGCTGATGGCGCGATTCCACGTATCCGGCGTACCCATCACCGACGACCACGGCAAGTTGGTGGGGATTCTCACCAATCGCGATCTGCGGTTCCTGGAAAACTACGAAGTGACCGTGGATACCGTGATGACCAAGGAACACTTGGTCACCGTTTCCCCGGGCACCACCTTGGATGAAGCCAAGGAACTTCTGCACAAGCACCGCATTGAGAAACTGCCGATCACGACCACCGATGGCAAGCTGGTCGGCTTGATCACCATCAAGGACATTACCAAGGCGCGCGATTATCCGAATAGCTGCAAAGACGCGATGGGCCGCTTGCGCGTAGCGGCCGCGCTTGGCGTCGGACGCGCCGAGGCGGACCGCGCGCGGGCGCTCATCGAAGCCAAAGTGGATGTGCTCGTCATTGACACCGCCCACGGGCACAACGAAATGGTCGTCGAGACCGTGAAAGCGTTGAAGGAGGCGTTTCCGGATATTGACATTGTGGCCGGAAACATCGCCACCCAAGAAGGCGCGGAAGACCTGATCAAAGCCGGCGCCGACGCCGTGAAAGTGGGTCTTGGCCCGGGTTCCATTTGCACCACGCGCGTGATTGCCGGGGTCGGCATGCCGCAACTCAGCGCCATCCTCGAAGTGGCGGCGGTGACCGAGAAGCACGGCGTGCCCATCATCGCCGACGGCGGCATCCGATATTCCGGCGATATCATCAAGGCAATCGCTGCCGGCGCGGACAGCGTCATGATCGGCAGCCTGTTTGCGGGCACGGCCGAGAGTCCGGGCGAAACCGTGCTTTACGAAGGGCGGACCTATAAAGTGTACCGGGGGATGGGTTCCGTGAAATCCATGCAGCGCGGCAGCAAAACCCGCTACATGCAGTTCGACGCCGAACCGGCCAAGCTGGTCCCGGAAGGCGTCGAGGGGCGCGTGCCCTATCGCGGCCCGCTGGCGGATTACGTGCACCAGTTGGCCGGAGGCGTTCGCGCGGGTATGGGGTACTGCGGCTGCCGGAATTTGTCCGAGTTGAAGACCGACACGCAGTTCGTCCGCGTCACGCCGGCCGGACTACGCGAAAGCCATCCGCACGACATCACCATCACCGAGGAACCGCCGAACTACCAACTCATGAGGTAGCGTATGGAAGGCATCGGCCGCCCCATCATCGTTCTCGATTTCGGCGCGCAATATAGCAAGCTGATTGCACGGCGCGTCCGCGAAGCCAAAGTTTTCAGTTTGATCCTGCCCTTTGACACGCCGCTCGCCGAACTGAAAGCGCTGAACCCGGCCGGCATCATCTTCAGCGGCGGGCCGGCCAGCGTGCACGTGCCCGGCGCGCCCCAGCCCGATCTCGGAGTCTTTCAACTCGAGACGCCCATCCTCGGCATCTGTTACGGCACGCAACTTTTCGCCCACATGCTCGGCGGCAAGGTCGAGCGCGCCGAGAAACGCGAGTACGGCATTGCCCACCTCGAACACAACGACACCACGGGCTTTTTCGCGGGGGTGGACGAGCATACCCAAGTCTGGATGAGCCACGGGGACGCCATCACCCAACTGCCGCCGAACTTCGAAGTCATCGGTAAAACCGAGAATTGTCCGTATGCCGCCGTCGCCGACGCATCGCGGCATCGTTACGGCGTGCAGTTTCATCCGGAAGTCGTCCATACGCCCCAGGGCGCGCGCATCATCTCCAACTTTGTGCACCACGTCTGCGGTTGCGATTCGAGTTGGACGATGGGCTCCTTCGTCGAACTCGCGGTCAAGCGCATCCGTGAACAAGTGCGCCGCGGGCACGTAATCTGCGGTCTCAGCGGCGGCGTAGATTCGAGCGTCGCCGCCGTCCTCATCCATCGCGCGATTGGCAAGCAACTCACCTGCGTGTTCGTCAACAACGGTCTCCTCCGCAAAGGCGAGCCGGAGATGGTGCAGCAAGTGTTCCGTGACAACTTCCATCTCGATCTGCGTTACGTGGACGCCGAAGACCGCTTTTTGGACGGGCTCCAAGGTATCGCCGATCCGGAGGAGAAACGGAAGACCATCGGCCGGCTGTTCATCGAGGTCTTTGAAGAAGAGGCGCACAAGATCGGCCACGTGGACATCCTCGCGCAGGGCACGCTGTATCCGGATGTCATCGAAAGCGTCTCGGCGACCGGCGGTCCTTCCGCCACCATCAAGAGCCATCATAACGTCGGCGGACTGCCGGAACGCATGCACCTCAAGCTGCTCGAACCGCTCCGCGAACTCTTCAAAGACGAGGTGCGCGCCGTGGGTAAAGAGCTTGGACTGCCCGAAGACATCGTTTGGCGGCATCCGTTCCCCGGTCCCGGTCTCGGCGTGCGTTGCATCGGCGAATTGTCTAAGGAACGCCTCCAGACGCTCCGGGAAGCCGACGCGATTTTCATCCAGGAGATCAAGCGGGCCGGACTGTATCGCGAGATTTGGCAGGCGCTGGTGTGTTTGTTGCCGGTGCGCAGCGTCGGCGTGCAAGGTGACGAACGCACCTACGAAGAAGTCTGTTCCCTCCGCGCTGTCACCAGTGAAGACGCCATGACCGCCGACTGGTACCGCTTCCCGGATGAAGTCCTCCAACGCATCGCCAACCGCATCTGCAACGAAGTCAAACACATCAACCGCGTCCTCTACGACGTGACCTCAAAGCCGCCAGGCACCATCGAGTGGGAGTGAGGCTTGGCATGACTGCTTTGGTTCTTGAGGAAGAACCACTCGCCGTTGATGTGCGGTGTTCGGACCATAAATTGATGGTCGAGTTGAATGACGGAAGAACCCTCCTAGTTCCTCTGGACTGGTACCCGCGACTGGCCCATGCCATTCCCGCCGAGCGCGAGCACTGGCAACTCTTGCGGGATGGCTACGCGATCGAATGGCCCGACTTGGACGAACATATCGGGGTCGAGGGGCTGCTGGCTGGCCGACGCAGCGGTGGATCGCAAGAATCCTTTCGCGCCTGGCTGGCATCTCGCCACGGCTAGAGAGAAGCCTCCAACTTCCGCCGGCAGATTGCCTCGACCTCTTGGTGTCGTCGGATGTAGCCACTGTAAGATCAAGGTCTTGGTTTCATGATATAATTTCATCTGGAAATGAGCGGGGAAACAATATTGGAGTTGATAAAGTGACTGCTGACCGACACGGTAAACTATACTCTCCCGCTACGTCGGTCGAACACCTGCAGATTAAGGCCGCTTCGGGGGGATGACGCGAATGGCGTGGAACGCGTCCGGGGGTTTTGCTTGGGTGGCACTGTCAGCCGGGATGCTGCTCCTATGCACGGGCGCACAACCCCAAGAAGCAAGCATGGATGGGGCGCTGACTTGGAGCGTTGGCGCGGGCGGTGGCAGTTATGACTATGGTAACGCCATAGCCGCGCTGCCCAATCGCGGTGTGGCGGTAGCCGGGAAGTTCTACGGGGGAGCAATTTTCGGCGAGGGCGAGCCGGGAGCTACCCCGCTATTCGAAATCGGTTTCGGCGATGTGTACGTGGCCTGCTACGAACCGAACGGCGCTCTCGTGTGGGCCAAGCGTGCCGGCGCAAGCGGAGAGGACCATGCCAAGAGTATTACGGCTTTGCCGGACGGGGCCGTGGCGATAACCGGTTACTTCTACGGCACCGCAACATTCGGGCTCGGCGAAGCAGGAGAGGAAACGCTAAGCGCCGCAGGCGGCACTTCTGACGCGGACCTGTTCGTAGCCAAGTATAACTCCGACGGTACGCTCGCATGGGCCCGACGCGCGGGCGGAAGCTATTTCCTCGACAGCGGCTCCGACATCACAGGGTTTCCAGACGGGAGTGTAGCGCTGACCGGAACCTTCTACGGCAACGCCACCTTTGGCAGCGGGGAGGCGGTGGAGGTGACACTGGCGGCGGCCGGTGACTACAACGACTCGGACGTATTTGTTGCCAAGTATGGTCCAGACGGGACGCTGATGTGGGCTAAACGCGCCGGCAGCAGCAACTTCGAATCGAGCCTTGATTATGGCTCCAGTATTGCCGCACTGGACGGCGGAAGCATGATCGTGACGGGAGGCTTTCAGGGTACTGCGACCTTTGGCCCTGGAGAAGCCGGGTCTTCGACGCTGACGGCAACGGGTGATTCTCACGACTCCGATGTTTTCGTCGCCAAGTATAACTCCGACGGTACTCTGGCTTGGGTCACGCGGGCGGGGGGACCCAGTGTAGACCATGGAAGCTCCGTGGCCGCCTTGCCGGACGGGGGCGCGGCGGTGACCGGCTGGTTTTACGACAAGGCTACGTTCGGGCCCGGAGAAGCGGACGAGGTCGTGCTAACTGCCGCGGGCGGCGCCGAGGACTGGGATGTCTTCGTAGCCAAGTACCATCCAAACGGTACACTCGCGTGGGCCGGACGCGCGGGAAGTAGTTCCTCCGACTATGGCTGTGGCATCGCCGCGCTACCCGAAGGCAGCGTGGTGGTGACCGGGTATTTCTCCGGTGAGGCCTCGTTCGGATTGGCAACCGACACGCCGGTGACCCTGCTCGCCGCGGGCGGTTTTGACGACTGGGATATCTTCGTAGCCGAATACCACCCGGACGGGGCCTTGGTATGGGCTAAGCGTGCCGGTGGTAACGATACGGACATTGGCAACGATATCGTCGCGCTGCCTGACGGCTCCGTAGCTGTAACCGGTAATTTCTCCGACGTCGCGACCTTTGGGCCGGGAGAGCCGGGGCAGTCCGCGTTGAGTTCAACGGGCGGCTACGACACTTTTGTGGCCAGATTTCAGCGTATCGAAGAGAGGCAGCGCATTCAATCGGTTTCCCATCCCGACTTGCGCTTCTGGTACTTTGATCCCGTGTTCGACATCAACTGGAGCTTGTACTATCCGGGCGTTCCGGTTCGCCTGACGGCGATCAACCAGGACGTGAACACCGCAATTACCCCTACCACGGCGCAGAATAGCTGGCCCGCGGCAACAACCTCATCTTCTTTCCCGGGATTCACGCCAGGTGCATGGTACTTTCACATTGCGGCGGCAAATACAGACAGCCAAGTTGTCCCCGGGTCACAGCGCCGGTTCACCTTCAATGTCGCTGATGATCGGCCCGAGGTTACGAGCTCATCTCATCCGAGCGGGTCAGAGCTGGCTTCCTCGGTGTCACGTGATTTCCTGGCAGATGTCCGGTTTGGCACGGGCCACGCCGGATTTTATGTTGGTTCGGACAGTTTTCCGGCATTCTACTATCGTCTCGACACCCAGTCCGATACCGTACCGACCAGGTCGGATACCCACGTTACGACTTTGCCGTTGGCAGTTCTGCAGGTTCCACCCGGTACCCACTGGTTCCACGTGATTGCCGAAGATCGCGTCGGAAACCTGTCTCAGGCGGGCCACTATCAATTCACGGTCTTGTCGTCACCGGGACCCGACGTATTGTCTTCGTCCCACCCGTTTGAGGACCAACGTTCACCCATAAAGAACGTCACTTTCTCCTGGACCGATCCGACCGGTACGCCGGCGGGTCAAGTTGCGCGGTACTACTATCGCTTCGATACGCTGGCAAACTATGAGCCAAGCCGCGCCGATGCTTCAACGGAACTCCGGAATGTCTCATTCCCGGGTACGTCGCCCGGAACGTATTACTTTCACATTCGGAACGAAGACAAGTACGGGCTGCTTTCAGCGGTCACACATCGTGCCGCCACGGTGACCATTGCCGCGTCGCCGCAAGTTCACTCGACGACGCACCCGGACCCGGCGCAGGCATTCGCCGCGAAAGATATCGCTCTCCAATGGGACGACCCGGACGGCCTGGCGGTGATTTACTATGGTGCGTTCGATCAATTACCGAATACCGTCCCGGACGCGTCGTCGCCCTCCGCGACGGACCCCACCATTGCCATTCCCAATGTCACCTCGGGGACGCATTATTTCCATGTCCGCAACGCCGATGTGTACGGGTTCCTGTCTTCCCCTGCGCATTTCCGGATAAACGTACGTGACGCACGGGCACCCACCGTGACGTCGGCCACGCATCCCGACCCGTTACAGAATTATCCCGGACGGGAGGTGCAGTTCTATTGGACGGACCCGGACGGTCTGGCCCGCAAATACTATCTGGAATTCGACGACGAACCGGGCACCATTCCAACCACGGCGAGCCTTTCTACCGCCGAAAACGACTGGACCTATTCGGATGTGGCACAAGGTCCTCATTTTTTCCATATCCTGAGTGAAGACCAATACGGGAATCTCTCACCGCCGGCTCATCTGCGCGTCAATGTCGCTCAGGGCGCACCCTTGATCGTGATCGGTGATCCTTCGCCAACAGTCACCAAAACGGGTCCAGTAAACTTTGTGATAACGTATGTCAACGCGACGTCAATTAATCTCCGGCCGGAAGACGTCACTCTGAATCGAGAAGGTACTGCTGATGGGGTGGCACACGTGGCCGGCGACGGTAATCAGACGCGGATTGTTTCAATCACGGATATCGTAGGTGACGGCAAACTAAGCATTGCGATCGGGCCGAACACCGCTACCTTTGCGTCCGGTGCGCCCGCGCCCCCCGAGGGACCGAGCCAGACTTTCATCGTTGATCGTACGCGTCCCCGGCTGGCCAGTGCCGCCGCCGTTGATAGTGTCACGGTGCGCCTGCTGTTTACGGAGGATATGACGCAAAACCCGGTCTTGACCGCGCCCGCGTCCTATGCCTTCTCACCGCCGACTTCCCTCACTGTGAGCGGAGTGACACGTTTTGATTGGCGTACCGTGGATGTCACGGTCAGCGAGATGACCAGCGGTGTCGTTTACACCGTGGAGGCGGCGCTGTTCGATGGACCCACGGACTTCGTCGGCAACGTGATGGACTCAAAGCATGACACCGCGTCGTTCGTGGGTCGGGGCGTTCCGCCCAACATGCCCGTAATAACGACCAACAGTGGTAACGACTTTGAGACCGACGTCCCCATGGCAGCGTTGGCCGGTACCTGCGATCCGGACAGTGCGTCGCTTCTCGTAAACGGCTCGACTGATGGCGTGACCTACACTCCCGGAACGTCCGCCTGGTCGTACACGGGTCCTCTCATTGAAGGTCAAAACTCGTTCGCGGTGACGGCGCGGGACGCGGCCAACAATTTCTCGGCGCCGGACGCGATTGGCGTCCGATACATGCCCGCGATACCTGAAACCCGGATTTCCCTCCGGGTCCGAGCGCCGGTGGTCGCACTCGGCGCGCCAGTCGAGGTGTTTGGGCGGCTGGACACCTATCCCCAATTGCCGACCGGAGAGGCCTACTCCGGTAAGTCAATCCGACTGCGCTTCACGTTGAGCGGCGAAGTGGTGGAGGAACGGTTGGTAGCGCTTGACAGCAACGGATATCTTGTGGACGAATGGACACCACCAAGTGCCGGACAGTGGTCAGTGCACGCTAAGTTTGATGGGGATGCCGCACTACAGGAATCACCGTGGTGTCAGCCCGTGCCGGTAGTTGTTCAGTCCGCGGCCGGGTACGGAATCTTGATCACGGGACAAGTGGCGTCACGCTCCGGCCTGCAGGATCACCAACACACGCTGAACCACGTCTACCGGAATTTGCGCTTCACCGGTTTCGACGACCAGCACATCGTACACATTGACCCGGATTACTCGGGCAAGACGCCGGGCGGATGGCACGTTCCACTAAGCAAGGCCGCGATACGAGAATGGATTGAAGTCAGGGCCAGTGACGCAATGCGAAACGCGCCCGCGCCCTTGTTCCTAGTGTTGGTCAATCATGGCTCGGAACGAATCTTTCATATCTTTCACAGTGAAAATGACCAAGCAAACGTTATTACGCCCCAGGAACTCGACTCTTGGCTCGACGCCTATGCGCTGAACCTGGGCAGCGATACGGCCGGTGAAGCCGCAAAGAAACAACCGCTCGTGGTTGTGATGGGGTACTGCTATTCCGGCGCGTTCATCGCGGAACTGTCGCAATCCGAAGGCGAGCTCCCGCGACGGGTTCTGATCGCCAGTGCCGACCCGGCCGAAGAAGCGTATAAGGGGCCTCTCGAAGGCTACGACGCCCAGCAAAACGCTATCCGCGACGGGGACTATTTCGTCAGCCGGCTATTCGACGGCTTGGGACGCGGCCGGAACCTCAAGGTCGCATTCGATACGGCGGCGCAGGCGCTGCGCGATTACACCGCGAACGCCAACGGGAATGGGCTCCGTTCAACGACGGAGTATCCGGACACCGGAGCCCAGCATGCGCTTCTCGATGACAATGGGAACGGCCGCGGTTCGCATTATCTCGTACCGAATTCACTCGCCGGAGAAGAAGGGTACACCGCCGCGTCGCTCCGGTTGGGAGTCGGCAATTCCGCCGAGCCGGGCGTGGTGCCGGTCGAGATTATCGAGGCCGCGCCGAGTTTGACGTTGGCGCCCGGCGGCTCCGACGCCCCGGCGCTTTGGGCGCGCTTGAACGAACCTGCAATCAGCGCCATCTGGATCGAGGTCAAGCCTGCCGGCTTTGCCCTGAATCAGTCCGAGCAAACCGAACAGAAAACACTAGGTGATCTACCACAGATAGAACCCGATGCTACCGACTCAGTGGAGCACCGCTACTCTTGGAGCAGCGCTCGGTTGGCGGCACTGGATTGGACGGTACCAGGCATGTACGAAGCGATGTATTTCGTCTTGGACGCCGAAGGTGAACTCGCGCCGATTGCCCGAACCTTGGTGTATCGTGCGCTGCCCGGACCCAATCAGCCCCCGGCGGATTTCGGTCTATCGAGACCCGAGGATAACGACTTCGTTAACCGTACGCCGGCGCTGGTCTGGGGACGCACGAGCGATCCGGATGGACATTCACTGACCTTCACGTTGGAATTGATCCCCGTTGCCTGGCCAAACCAAGGGACCGAGGCTTCGCCGTTCCCGAACATTCTCATTGACGGCTTGACAGCAAGTTACTACCTGTTCCTGGAACCCGGTGTGTCGGGCGGTCCGGCGGACCTTGTGGATGGCGTCACCTATGAGTGGCGTGTCATCGCCTATGATGCCTATGGCGCGACCACCTCCTCACGGGACACACGACGGATCACCGTGGACGAATTGAGCGATCCCCGGACCGACGCTGAGATGTGGATTACTCTCCACGACCGCGGAACCGGACGGCCGGTTGACAATGCGACCGTAAACCTCGGCGGCATGGCCATGGAAAACCTCGGCGGTGGCGTTTATCACCTGTCAGATGCGCAGCGAGGTCGAACGTTTTCAGTGAGCGTAACGACCGCCGCCGGCTACGCGGTCCCGGTGACGTTCTCGGTAACCGTTCCGGAGCGGGGCGATGTCTGGATGACCGTCGAGATGGACGCCATGTACTACAATCTGCCCAGCGACGTTGACGAAAACACCGCTGTAAACGCCGTGGACGTCCAGTTGGTAATCAATTCCGCGTTGGGTCTTGACACCATTTTCAATTGCGACATTGATGACAATGGCGAAGTGGACGCCGTGGATATCCAATTCGCGATAAACGGCGCCCTCGGCGTGACATGATTCACGCCTTTCGCCCTCGTAATCGAGGTTGGTAATCGAGATTCGTGCTCGTGTTCGTAATCGTCAGTTCGTAATCGAGACTCGTAATCGACATTCGTACACCGTACGGAAGATCCTAACCCGCTCGATTGCTGCGGAGAAGAAAGGAACGATGACCACCAAAGAAACTATCAAGTCGCAGTACCGCGCAGCTCTCGAAATGCTCGGCGAGGCGATCGCCAACTGTACGGACGCGCTTTGGGATGATCCGGAGCACCAGAACCGGTTCTGGCATATCGCCTATCATACGCTCTTTTTCACGCACCTCTATCTGCAGGAGTGCGAGGAAAAATTCGTTGCGTGGAGCAAGCACCGCAACGAGTATCAGTTTCTTGGTCCCCTTCCTTGGCCGCCGCACAAGCAGCCCAGCATCGAGAAGCCGTACACGAGGGACGAAATCCTCGAGTATCTCGGCGTGTGCCGGAACGAGGTCGAACAGCGAGTGTCCGCCGTGGACCTCGAAGCCGCGTCCGGCTTTCATTGGCTGCCCTTCAACAAGCTGGAGCTCCAGTTCTACAATATCCGGCACATCCAGCATCACACCGGGCAACTCATTGACCGCCTGAGAACCAAAGCGAATATCGGCATTCCCTGGGTCGGCATGAAGTCGAAGCAGCCAGCGTAGGGTGTATTATAATGCGCCACTTCCCGCGCGAATATGCGAGTTTTTCGGAGGATTTGGCCTGCCGGTACGTCACTTTGAGGAGCGCAGTATGAAGAACTTGAGGATGCAGATTAAACTGACGATGGCCTTGGGGGCATTGTCACTACTTGCGGGCCTAATGGCCCACCTCGCCCTGACCGACATCTACCACGGAGAGGCGGACGTAACGCTGGAGTGGAACATCGTGCGTGTATGCGCACTGGTGCTTCTGTTCTTCATTGGCATGACACTCTTTACGCTCAGACGCGCTTTGCGAGCCTTAATATGAGCCGCTATGTCCTCACTTGATTACGACGATCCGGCGGTGGAGGAAAAATGGTGCAATGAGTGCCGTGCCAGGGTCGCAGATTACCTTAAAGGACAGGGCGTCACACACGGTCGAATCGGCGAATGGCCGGCGTGGCACATCGCGCCGTATGTGTCCATTTGGGCCATTGAAAGCGTGAAATACCCGGAATCGGTCGGTTGGTGGGCCATCTGTGGAGACGTTCCTACCGACTACGTCTCGGCGGCCACCATTAAACACCCCCGCGATGCCATGCGTGCCCTCGCCGAAAGTTGGTTCGAAGTGTCGGACTATATGATGCGAGGAGAGAAGCATCCGACCATAACTATGGGTACTCCACAGTCCTGGCCGGAAGTAGGGCCATTGCTCAAAGCAAGAGCAGAGATTCTGACAGAGTGGGCGAACGATGAAAGTCTGTGGGAAGATGAAGTTCCGTGAGACACCGCTTCATTCGCCCTTTTCTGGGCGCGCGAACAGCGTCTTCATACATACTCCGCTACTGCTACGCGCCGTTTGGTGGACAGATTTCTGCGATGCAATTTGAGGCGCTCCAGCGACTGCAACGTTTCTGCCGTGAGGTAGCTTTCACGGCACCGGGGACATCGTACCACGGGCACGTTCTCGACAACGAGTAAGTCGTCCCCGGTCCCATAGCTTCGTGTAACGCGGCGCACTCGTGCCCCTTCTTTCCCACAGAGATCGCAAACCATCGCTTCAATCCTCATTTCTGCTGTTCGAGAAACTGGGTGATGATCACCAGCTTACCGGTCACATCACTTACCGGCGAGTGCGAATCTGGTCGCGCATTCGACTTGGCATACGGCTAAACATCATCAGCCCTCAACATCGCCCAGATGTAATGAGACACTCGTGTTCAATCTTCCGCTCAGGCCGGAATTGTAGTCTGGCGACATCGAAAATGGAAAAGCGCCCTGCTATCGTGCTGCCATGCCGGTCGTTATAGCAGGGAATCGGAGAATGGAGGGTTCGTGGCGATGCGAAATGCGTTGGGCAGTTTTGTTGGCTTGGGTCTTGCGCTCGCGACTCTATCGTGCGCCACGGTCGGAGATCGGCATCCGGCGCGCGGGCATTGGGCACGGTACGAAGTGGCAGGCGGCAGCGCCGCCAAACCGGCTGTGACAGAACTGGTGCTGAGCATCCCGGCCGGCAAGACGAAGAAGGGCGAGAAGGGCGTCTGGTTTCAGTTGGAGGCATTTGCGGGGAACGAGCGCCTGTACGCGTTCGCGGTACGGGCGTCGTCGCTGGAGTTCTTACGATCATCGGAGAACGCAGCGGAAGTCACGGCGTATCGCTACGTGCTGTTCCCTTCGGAAGGGGAACCTCTCGAATATGTGAATAAGCGAACGGGCCTGGCCTATCTGCCGCCGTTCGATTTCTGGCGCGCGCTCATACCCCATGCGAAGACGGGCTCGCGAGACGCGTTGTTCGAGGAGGGCGTCTATCTGGGCCGGGCGATTCGGCGGGTCGAAACCGGCCGGAATGCCGGGCTGCTTCCGGTGGATTTGGCGCGCCGCCTCGAGTTGGACCCGGACATCTCAATCGGCACGGGCCGCAATTTCAAGGAAGCCGAGGGACGTCGCATTTACACCGAAGACAAACCCAAACCTGCCGGCGAGCCGGATTACACGTACATCCCGCTTGTTGAAAACGACTACGCGCAACTCATCCACGAGGTCGGCATGAACCGGTTCCCGGTGGCCTACGATCAATTGAAATACGTGGTGGATCAACCCGTTTTCTTCCTCTTGTCGGAAGGACTCGACAAAGTCCCGGACCTGCTCTACCGGAGTAACTTCATCGGTACGGTACAGTTCATGGACGAGCCGGTGTGGATCGCGACCGCGACGCATGAACTCGAGGACGCGAAAACACCCCAAGAAGCGGGCACGCGGCTCATCGAGCGGATTCGGAAGACCCAGGCCGGCGCAGAGTACGGCGGAGTTCGACACTTGACGGAGGCGCTGAAACAGGCGGGCTACGATTTCGGCGATTGCGAGATTCGGCAACGTGATATACCCGTCTGGGAAACCTCCGTGAGCGGGGCCTGGTACGAACTTGAAGCAGGCATGACCGGCTACGTCTACGAAGGCCGCTTCCGTCCCAAGAATTTCTCCAAATTCATGAAGGAGACGCTCGGCGTGGACTTCCCGGTAGACGTGGATTTGTGCGAGAAACTGCACTATGCGTTCTTCCGCGGAGCGGCCCGGCATTTTGGGGCGAAATGGGGCGTGGCGGTCTACGGTCAAATGAATCTCGAAGCGAGCGCGCGGGCATTTCCCTTGGCGTACGACGAAGGCGCGTCCTATTTCTGGTTCTGGACTTCCGATCACAGTCATCACGTCGCCTTCGCCGAACAGAAACAACTGACGCGCGCCTTGCGTGAGTACGCGGCGATTCACCCGCGTCCGACTCCGCAAGCGTTAACGGCGCAGGCCAAAGTAGCGATCGTTCTGCCGTGGGGCTATATGTTTGGCGATCATGATCTGCATACCGGGATGCTCTGGTGGTGTCCGAATCTGAAACTCGAGAACGACAATGGGCACGGGGCCACCTACGGCGCGGTGTTAAAGGCCGCCATGGAAGAGGCAGTGCGGTTGCTGCGGCAGGACATTCGTTTCGATGTCCTGTTCCTGCGCGAGAACGAACACGCCGAAGGCTACGGAGAGGTCTACCGCGTGATGGAAAACGGGCAAATCCGGCTGGAGTAAACCGGGCACCAACAACCGGACCGGAGAGAGGTATTGGTCCTATACGTCCTATAGGTCCTATTACAGCATGCCGTCCCAGGCTTTTGGAAATAGCGCGGGGCTTGTCCGCGTTGATCTGTCTACGTCTATGCTTTCTGACGGAGGGCAGGCAGTTTGGGCAGTTGGTTAGAAGGGGTCCACAAGTCGGGATGGAGTGGCGTGGCTACAGCGCTCTCAGGAACCCCTCGTTTCGCTGACTTCCTCTCGCTCTTCCTATCCCTAGCGCTGCTCGTCTGCGTCGGCGCGCAGGCGCACACCTTCGATAAAGACGTTATCGTCATCTACGGCCTCAATAAGACCGAACAGTTCACCATTACCGACTTGAGCGGCTGCACCGCCGACGTGCACGCGGGACTCTTTAACAGTTCGATTATCTCCGTGTCGCCCACCTCCGCCCCGGCCGTGGCGACCCAGACCTTTACGGTGACCTCGCTCAACTATGGCTTTACCGCCATTACGGTGGATTGGCAAGGCACGGACGTTGGCGATCCGGAAGGCGAATGCACGGAAATCAACGCACACATCATCTTCGTCAGTGTGGAGAAGGAGGCCATGACCGCGGCCAACGCGGTTCAGAACAATGCCACCGCAAACGATCCCATCTCCACCGCCAACGGCGAATTGACTGACCAAGTAATGGACTTGGACCTCGGAGGCCCGCTCCCGCTCCGCTTCATTCGCTACTACGCGTCGTTCCTGCTCGATGACGGCCGCGTTCGCGACGACGTCGGCGCAAATTGGACGCACAATTACGCGATTTATCTGCGCCTCTTCCGGGACGCGTTTCAACAGGCAGAAGACATCGAGGTCGTATACATTCGCGGCCAGAGTATCCCGTTTCGACTCGTCAACGGCGTTTATACGCTTCGCAATCTGGAAAAGGTCCGATACCAACTGTTGCAAACCTTCAACGGTTTCATGTTCCTGGACCCGCGGCACGGGCTGATTTTCACATTTGACGCCGACGGCCGCCTCACCCTCATGGAAGACCGCAGTGGGAACCGGGTTAACGTCACCTTTCAGCTTCCGGCGCCGGACATGCACATCGCGACCATCGCCGACGGTCTGGGACGCTCGCTCGAATTCACCTATTCGGGCGAGGACTTGGTTCAAGTCTCAGACCAGACCGGACGGAACGTCCAGTTCAGCTACACCGACGGTCCTAATCAGGGCATGCGCTACTTGGCCTCGGCGATGGATGCGCAGGGCAACGCAACGACGTATTCTTACACCGAAGCGGGGAATCGAGTCGGCCTGCTGGTTTCCGCGACCAAACCCGAAGGGAATACGCCATTTCGCCAGGAATACGATTCGGTAGGCCGGGTAATTCGCCAGATTGACAGCAACGACCACGCCACCACCCTCGCGTACGACACGCCCGGTCCGGGGCAAACAACGGTGACGGACCCCCTGGGCGGTACGACAATTCACACCCATGCGGACCGCCGCAATCTTACGCAATACGGCGATGCGAACGGGAATTCGCTCGATTTTGCTTACGATCCCTCCGGCCACCGGACCGCGCTATCCGACCGCCTGGGAAATACGTTCACCGCCGGCTACGATTTCGTTCTTGGTCAGCCGACGTCGTATCGCGACTCGCTGAATAATCAGACGACCTACAGCTACACGAATCAGCAGCGCGACGGCTTCGAATTTTCCGACCTGTCCGGGTTCACGTTTCCGGATGGCGCCTCCGGTCAGCTCTCGCTCGACGAATTTGGCCGCCCAACCACAGTTACGGACCCAGCCGGACACACGAAGTCTTACACCTACGACGCGCGAGGCCAAGTCTTGAGCGTGAGCAACGCCGCCGGCGGCACGACCACTTTTACTTACAACGCCGATGCCACGATGGCAACGCGGGCCGATCCCTTCGATCATACGACGACGTATTCGTACGACGCGTTAAAGCGGCTGCAAACAATCACGTACGCCGATAACGCGTCGGTCCGGTTTGTGTATGACAACAACAACCGTGTGACGGACTATACGGACGCGCGGGGCGGCGTGACCCATTACGAGTACGACCGGAACGGGAGGTTGGTTTCGCTACGGGATGCCAACAACCACACCCAGACCTGGCAGTACGATGGCAATGATCGAATCATTCGGGCCACCGACGGCGAAGGCGCCGAAGTGACCATCACCTATGATGCCCTGGGGCGACCCGGCACAATCATAGACCGCGCCGGCAATACACATGACCTCACCTATGCCAGTCAAAACCCCTACTTGTTAGCTTCGATCACCGATGCTGCGGGACGAAACAGCGCCTTGAGTTTCGACGTGGAAGGCCAACTCACGGGCATATCCTGGCGACCCGGGCGAACTTGGCAGTACGATCTCGACGGCATGGGGCGCACGATTGGGCTGACCAGTCCGCTCGGTCTCGAGCAGCGGTATACTTACGACGCCCTCGGCCGGATCATTTCGCACGCCGACGCCCTCCAGCGCACCACCGCCTTTTCGCATGATCCGCGTGGGTACGTTTCCGGCATCACTGCGCCCGGTGGCGCCTCCACGAGTTATGAATGGGACCCGCTTGGCCAACTCATCGGGGTCACCGCACCCAGCAATGAAGTCTGGGCTTTCACCTACGATCAGAAGGC
The DNA here is from genome assembly GCA_016209895.1 of Candidatus Hydrogenedentota bacterium. Taxonomy (GTDB): domain Bacteria; phylum Hydrogenedentota; class Hydrogenedentia; order Hydrogenedentales; family SLHB01; genus JACQVH01. The sequence goes on from JACQVH010000163.1 coordinate 45,089, forward strand.
GCGGCTCACAACCGCCACGGACCCGCTCTCTCTGACTACGACCTATGCGTACGATGCGCGGGACCGCTTGTCGAGCGTGCTCCACCCGGACGGCGCCACGGAAACGCTCGAATACGACGCGTCCGGCAACTTGATTCACCGCGCGTATTCGGACGGCCTCGAATTGACGTTCGCATACGACGCGAAGAACCGCCTGCTGGCCACGACCGACCTGACCGTGGCGCTAGACGGTCGTGGCGGAATCACGAACTGCAACGGTCTCGCGATGACCCGCGACGCGATTGGTCGCATCGCCACGCTCGAACTCGCGCCGGGCAACATGATTGCCTACCACTACAACAACCGCGGCTATCTCGCCGACGTCGCCGACTGGTTGGGCGGAACGACCACCTTTACCTATGACGAGGGCGGATTGCTGGTTTCAATCACGCGCCCCAACGGCGTGACCACAAGTTATACGTACGATGTGGACGACCGTTTGATTGGCATCCAGGAGAACTCGACGAAGGCCGCCCTGTCTTCCATTACGCGGACCTTGGACGCGGCTGGAAACGTGACGGCGTCCGTCCGCGACGTGCCTTTGGCGCCGAGTGTGACCGAGGGCGAGGAGAACTACAGCTACACCGCCGGGGACCAGCTTGCGAGCGCTACTTACGATAGGCGCGGGCGCGTGACAAGTGATGCGGCCCGCACGTACCAATGGGACGGGGCCGCGCGCTTGACCTCCCTCACGGAAGGCGGAAATTCGATTGGCTATACCTACGACGGGGCCGACAAAATCGTGACTCGGACGCAGGGCGTCGTGACGCGCGCGTACGTGTGGAATTACGCGTTCCGATTGGCCTCGATCTCCGTCATGCGCGAGGGTGGCAGTGATCAGCGCTATTACGTGCATACACCGGACGGCACGCTGCTGTACAGCGTAGACGCCGGTTCCGAGGCGCGCCATTTCTATCACTATGACGACTCCGGCAATACGCTCTGCCTCACCGATGATGCTGCTGCGGTCACCGACTCGTACACGTACACCCCCTACGGGCGAGTCATCGGACACAGCGGCACAACGGAGAACCCGTTCACGTTCGTGGGAGCATACGGAGTGATGCAAGAGGACGACGCGGGGACGCTGTACTACATGCGCGCGCGCCATTACGATGCCATGCATGGGCGGTTTCTCACGCGCGACCGCATCCGCACCTATACTCCCAAGAGCGCCAACCCTTACCAATATGCCGGGCAGAATCCGCAGCGCAACGCGGACCCGACCGGCGCGTAGTGGGGCCCCGTGCGCGAGTACGGAAAGAAACTCGGCACTTGGACCGGGCCGGACGGTTGCGAGTACGACTTGTATGAACTCAGCGAAGACGAGATGTACCAGGAACTGCGGATCATGCGCGAGCGCGCCCTCCAGGTCGGCGGGGAGTCCACCTTCGACTGGGACGTCTTCGGGTACAAGTTTAACCCCGGCGGCGCGAACCCCGGATGGGCCGTGGCGGCGTGGGACAGCTACTTCTTCGATCAGAACGGCGTGTCCTCGCCGGGCCGGCCGCGGGCCTACAAGTTCCGCGGGCGCATTTACAATTATGGCGAGATCAATCAGTATTTCTTTGGACAATTGGGCTATGACGCCGGCGTGCCCAACTGGCTCATCGAAGTGGGACTCTGGGTCTGGAAAATCCCCAACTATGGCCTGCAAGGACCCAGCGACAACGACGTGGATATGGTCTACTCGGGCTACCACGACGCCTCGCTCGACGATTCCGGCATCCGACAGCCCATCGAGACCAAGCGGTACGTCGAAGAGAACGCCGGCGGCTTTACGAGTGGAGTGCGCCTGGCGCGTGACATCGCTTCGGGTCTGGTGGACGCTGCAATTGACATCGGCGGTACGGCGGTAGACGTCATTTCGGATTATGGCAGCGAAGCAATTCAAACCGCCGGCGGCGTAATAAGCTGGGGTTTGAGCGAGATCGGGAGTCTTTTCGAATGACGGCCCGAGCATTCATAATTCTTGCCCTCTCCTGGGGCGTCTTGAACGCCGCTGCCGAACAATACCGCTATGACGCCCAAGGCCGCCTGATAAAGGTCGTTTACGACGACGGGATGAGCATCGCGTACACTTACGACGCCAACGGCAACCTCCTCCAGGAGAAACGCGCCAGTGCCGCCACCGGAGACATTGACGGTGATTCCGAGGTCAACGCCGTAGACGTCCAGCTCGTCATCAACGCCGCCCTCGGCATCAATATCGGCCCCCTCAACGCCGACATTGACAGCAGCGGAAACGTGGACGCCGTAGACGTCCAACTCGTGATCAACGCCGCCCTCGGAATTCCGATTAATCTGTAGGCGACGGTCATTCAGGGCATTTGATCTACGTCTCTTCTTACTGAACCACAAAGACACCAAGGCCACTAAGAATTGAGGTCCGTATTTTCTTGTGTTCTTCGTGCCTTGGTGATTAGATCAGCGTCGCCATGTGAGCCGGCTCCAACGGATGGCCGCACCGGCAAAGTTAGTGCAATTCTTTTTTGTGTGTAGGAGAGTCTTCATACCATGAAATCAGTGTCCGATGGCCGCGAGCGATATTCGGAGGATGGGTTCTACATTTGGGACCAGCCGCTGATCCCAGCGGCGGTGGTGTCGCAGGCCATTGCCGGGATGGACGCCGTCCGCACAGGTGTGTACGACACCGGTGTGCCGCCGCAGCCATCCTACTGGAACCCCGGAGACAGTCCGAAGAAACTGTGCAAGATCGAGATGCCGCAGATCGCGAACCGTGCCGTGATGGAACTGGTGAGTCATCCGGCCCTGGGCGAACTCGCGGCCGCGGTCACCGGCGCGAAAATGGTGCAGGTGTGGTGGGTCCAATTGCTCTGCAAACCGCCCGCCGACCCGGACGGTGCCGAAAAGACGGACGTGGGCTGGCATCAAGACCGGCAATACTGGCAGATATGGGAGGAAGGCAGCGAGTTGTTCACGGCCTGGGTGGCCCTCACGAATGTTACGGCGGAAGCCGGACCCATGCGCTTCATTCGCGGCTCGCACCGATGGGGCTTCCTGAATCAGGGCGATTTCTACGGACAGAATCTCGAAACGCAACGCCACGGCATTCAGGCCCCGCCCGGCACGGTATGGGACGAAGTCCCCGCCCTGCTACCCCCGGGCGGCGCAAGTTTCCATCATTGCCTGACGTTCCACGGGAGCGGCCCGAATCACACCACTGAATTCCGGAGAAGTTTCGCCATCCACATGCGCACCGAGAACTCCGCCCCGGTCCATGGCGAGCGAAAAGGACTTACGCAGTTCATTGACCGACCGGATTACTGCCCGATCACTTACCACAAATCGGTATAAGTCCCCACTCATAAGCCAGTTGTTTCAAGCACGACGCCTGCCCACGATTCACGCATACTTGTACAATGGGGCGTACTTCTCTGGTTTGGCCTTTTGACGAATTAGCTCTTCGAGATGCCGCACCGTCTGCGGGGCAAGGACCGTATCCGAACACATGTTGCACACTTCGGCGGGAACCTTCTCGAATACTAATACCTCGCCGCCGCGGGTTACAGTGTGGATAATCAACTTCACCTCATAATGGCCCGGGCACCCTTGCACGGAGCAATTCATTTAATTTCTCCTCGGTCAAACGGGGTCAACCACTTTGGCGGTTGCGGTAGATAGACCGTGATGATTATCACAACTTCCAGGGACGTGGTGCAAACCACATGGAGATAACGCCCCCGACTCGTCCGTTGACAGACCAAGCAACATGGTCCTCGCCGAAGTTCAGGGCAACAATTAGATCCTCTGCCGGCACGTTCACTCCAGACTCCCGATGGATCAGATTTGTCGGTCTTGCTTATTCCGCTGACACTACACCTTCTTCAGTGCCTGGTCGAGGTCTTCGAGGATATCGTCAATGGCCTCGATCCCGACCGAGACGCGGACGAGGTCCGGCGTGATGCCGTTGGCGCGGCGCACGTCCTCGGTAAAGTTGATGTACTGCGACGACCACGGGTGGATCACCAGCGTCTTGCAGTCGCCCAAATTGGCGAGGTGATAGATCAGCTTCACGTTCCGAATGAAGTCGAAGCAGGCCTTCTCGCTCTCGAGTCCGAACGCCAGCATCCCGCCGTAGCCCTTGCCCTGGAACTGCTTCTTGGCCATGGCATGCGCGGGCGACTTCGGTAGCCCGGGGAAATTCACCCACTTCACTTTCGGGTGCTTGTCCAGGTACTCCGCCACCTTCGCCGCGTTACTCACGTGCCGTTCCATCCGAAGCACGAGGGTATCGAGTCCAATCATGGTCAGAAACGAGTGAAGCGGGGCCTGGCTCGTCCCGAAATTAATGTGGATTTCACGCCAGACCTTGTCAATGTACGCCAAGTTGCCTTTGCGTTCCTTGAATAATTTGAAATCGGGGTACTTATCCAGCGCGAAATCGAACTTCCCGGAGTCAATAACTACTCCGCCGACGGCGGAGCCGTGCCCGTTGAGGTACTTCGTGGTCGAGTGCAAGACGATATCCGCGCCGAACTCGAAGGGGCGGAACATCCAGGGCGTCGCCATGGTGTTGTCTACCACCAGCGGGGCGCGGTGCGCATGGGCCAAGTCGGCCAACGCCTTGATGTCCGGCACGTCCATCTTCGGATTCCCGATGGTCTCCACGAAGAGGGCCTTGGTCTTGTCGTTGACCGCCGCTTTCCACGCGTTCAGATCCGCGCTTTCGACCAACTTGACCGTAATGCCCAGTTTCTTGAACACGTTGTTGAACAGCAGGTAGGTGGACATGAACAGCGAATTGCCCGACACGATCTCGTCGCCCGCCATACAAATGGCCAAGAGGGCGTCCGTAATGGCCGCCATGCCGGAACCCGTCACCACCGATTCCAGTCCCCCTTCGAGCAAGGTCATCTTCTTCTCGAGCGTGTCGTTGGTGGGGTTGCGAAGCCGCTGGTAAATGAAGCCCTGCTTCTTGCCCGCGAACACGTCCGAGAGCTCCTCGGCCGTCTCGAATCGGTGAGACGCGCTCTGATAAATGGGCGCCACGGTCGTGCATTTCCACTGGTCCGGGAACTGGGCCCCATGGATCACCTGCGTCTCGAATTTCCACTGATTGTTAGCCATTTCCGCGCTCCTCCTGCATACTCCACACGTGATCGCAGGAGTATCGCGTTTCCGCGGCCCCGAGTCAAGCTCGCATTGATTGCACTTGCTCCACGCCGCTAGCGAAAGTACCATCTGCGCTACGCGCACGACGTTCCGCCACGCGCGTAACTGAAGTGCTATCGGAACGGAAGTCAGAGCATAAAGGTATGACAAGCCCGGTCGCCAAGTGTCGGCGAATGCCGTTTCTGCTAGAATATCGTGGATGCCAAGTCATTCGAGAATGGATGAGCGGAAGCGCCTGACCGTCGCCGCTTCCACCTCAATACTGCTTCACATCGTCGGCCTGCTCGTGCTCTCGTTTCATCGCGTGGACGCCCGGGTAGGTCTCGCGGGTGGTGATGAACCCATCATCGTGCGCCTGCAGCCCATGCAGACCGATCCGATCAAACGACTCGTGAATTCAGCCGTGCCTGCCAAGGAGCCTGTAGACATTTCAACCGATCTCATTTCCGATAGAAACTCGAAGGCCAGTGATTTTTCCAACGTCGAAGGAACCCGGAAAGCGCCCCAAATGGACGAGGCCTCGCAATTCGACGAATTGCGCAGTCCGGGACCGGTACCAATGGCCACGGGTACGACGCCGTCGGCGCCTGCCGCCGAGATATCACCTCCCAAACCTAAATTACAGGAAGAAACCACGTCGGCGGAACCGACGCTGACTGCTGCTCCGCCGCCGGAACCGCGATCCCCGCCGGAAGCAAAGCTGGAAGAATCCGAGCGGATGCAACTCGCGCAAGCAGTAACACCCGCCGTGCCCTTGCCCGAAACCGGACCGTCCCGCGGCCGTGTCGAGGGCGGCGTGAAGAATCTCGGCTTCCTCGGTTTCGAGGCGATGAAGCACGAACTGGCGCCGTATCTTCAAGAAGTCCGGCGTCGCGTCGAGAAACGCTGGATCGCGGCCCTCCATATGAAATACTCGGGCGCTTCGCAAACGCAGGCCGTGCTGGATTGCGCCATCAATGCCGACGGCAAACTGGTCTACGTGGCGATTGTGGACCCCGGCCCGGCGGTCGGCTACGCGCCGCTTTGCAAAGAAGCCATCGAGTCGGCGGGGCCGTTTCCGCCGTTTCCATTTCGCGTCCCGGAAGTCTATCGTAGCAAGAACTTGGAAATTCGCTGGACCTTCAGCTTTCTCTAAAGGAGTGCAGATTCGCATATGTTCCACATGCTGAGGCAGGGCGGGCTGCTCATGGTCCCGTTGGCATTGTGCTCGATCGCGGCGCTCACCATCATCATCGAACGCTGGCTGGCCCTGCGCCGCGACCGTATCCTCGATTCCCGGCTGTTGCGTTTGCTCGACGAGTACGACGGCGACCAGTCCGCCGAGGCCGCCATCATGCTCTGCCGGCGTGTGGGTGGACCTTTCTCGCGGATTCTCGAAGAAATCCTCAAAGCGCGTCACCTCGACCACACCCAAGTCCTCGAAACCATGCACGCCACCGGCCGCACCCAAATCGGCGTTCTGGAGCGGGGTTTGACTTTGCTCGAAATCATCGCCGGTGTCAGTCCGCTCCTCGGATTGCTCGGCACCGTGCTCGGCCTCGTCAATATCTTCGATGCCATCACCACCGCCGGCATCGGCAACGCCCAGGCCCTTTCCGACGGCATCGCCAAGGCCCTCATCACCACCATCGCCGGACTCACCGTCGCCATTCCCGCCCTCGCCGCCCATAGCTGGTTCAGCAAACGCGTAGACGACCTCGCCACCGAAATGCAAGACCGCGCCACCGGCTTCATCGCCAAGCTCTACGCCATCCAACGCCGCAAAGCGGTGAGACAGTAGCCAGTTCCGAGTGACGAGTACCCAGTGACGGGTTCGGTAAGACGACAAAATTACCGGCGTTTTGCGGGCGAAGATTGATCGCGGTCTCGGAGGAGGGAAGCATGGAGCCCACCCAAGATCCGCGCGACCTCAATTGCCTGTGTGGAGAGTTCCGAGAAGAGTTTCTCAGATATGTAGCCCACATCCAAGGCAATATAAAGCTGCGAGCGCAACTCCGCGCACGAGGCCTTGGCGATGAGGACGAACCTTGCAAATTCGGCGGCCCCGCGACGTTCAAAGCCTTCCGCCACATTGGGCATGACGGAAACGGCAGCGCGCCTTATCTGGTCCGTCAATGTATAGTCCTTGACAAAGCTTCCTTGTGCGGTGGTCTTATAAATAGTAGCCGTCAGCGCCCGCGCCTTCTGCCACGCCACCAAGTCCTCGAATTGTTTGATCTTCTGCCCCATCACGCAGCTTCCTCCCTCAATGACGGTTTTGATTTCCGCGCGCCAATCAACACTGGTTCTTCACCACACACCACTCGGAACTCACTATTCGTCATTCGGAATTCACTACTCGGAACTCGGAACTCGGAACTCGGAACTCGGAACTCGGAACTCGGAACTCGGTACTCGTCACTCACTCTCTTCTCGGCCCCCAACTCGGTCCTTCACACCGCAAATTCAGGTTGGGAATCGCACGCTGCTCCCCGGTCTCGACGTTGACCGTCCAGAGTTGCGACTGACCCGTCCGCGTGGACGCGAACACCAGATGGCGGGAGTCCGCCGACCAACTGGGAGACTCATTCGTGCCGCCGGAGGCCGTCAATTGGCGGGGGTTGGCCCCCGAGGCATCCATGACGTAGATTTGGATACCGCTGCCGGAACGCTCCACCACGTACGCGATCAACTTGCCGTCCGGTGACCACACCGGATGCGTCGCTTTGCCCCCCTGGTACGACACCCGGCGCACGTTGCCACCCTCGGCGCTCATGACGAAGATCTGCGTCGCCCCACTGCGCTCGCTCGCAAATGCAATTTCGTTGCCGCTCGGACTGAACGACGGCGACGTGTCAATCGCGCGGTCATTGGTCAGCCGCTGGGCCCCCGAACCGTCCGCGTTCACCCGGTATACCTCGACGTTTGCGTCCTTACTCAGCACGATCGCCAATGTATTGCCGTCCGGCGCCCACGTCGGCGCGCAATTCAGCCCCACTTTCTTCGACAACGGCTGCGATGCCCCGGAGGCCAGATTCAGGATATACAGAAACGGATACCGGTCCTTGTACGACAGGTACGCGATTCGGCCCCCGTCCGGCGACAGGCACGGCATAATGCTGATCGAATTGTGCTTGGTCACCTGCGTCAGATTGGCCCCGTCATAGTCTGCCATGTAGACTTCCTTCTTCCCCGACGGCCCCGCGCTGAAACAGATTTGGGACGTAGCAATGCCCGGGACGCCGGTAAGATATCGAACGATCTCGTCCGAGAACTGGTGCGCCACGAGCCGCAGCCACTTCTGCTCCGCCTCGAACTTCTTGCCCACCACTTGGTTCCCGGACAAGACGTCGAATAGCCGGCATTCGGCGCTGACCCGGTTGCTCTGCGTGGTGACGTAGGCGTACACCAATTGTTCGATGCCCGTCTTTTTCCACGCCTCGAAATCCACGTGGGTCGCGTCCGAGGTGAATCCGGTGAAGCCTTTCGGGTAGGACTCTCGCGGAAGGATCGTCACCGACCCGGTAAATTCGAGGTCATAGGTGACAACCTGCGCCAACTCCTTGCCCAAGGCCTCCTGGCCCGGCGCCGCCGCAAAATCCGGCACGGCGATCGGGATGCGTTTATCAATGGCCCCTTCCGTGGTGATCCGGACCGGCTGATCCGCCGCCCGTCCCGCCCCACCGATGGCAAAGACGATCACGTTCACCACAACGGTCAATCGTAATGACTTCACGATGCTCTCCTTCTTATTCCGTTATCTGACCAAGGTAAAGACGTACACCACCTCTTGTTCCGTGCCCTTGAAATCGTCCGGCAACGGCGGCAAGGGCGCGGCTAACCGGATCGCGCGAGCGCCCGAAAGCCCCAACTCCTCGTCGCTCGCGTGCTTTACGATCTCCGGCTCTCCCATTAAGTTTCCCTCCCGGTCCACCCAGAAGGATATCATCGCCTGATTGTTTTCGATATCCAGCCGAATGCCCGCCGGAGGCTGCCAGAACTTCTCCACTTTGCGCTGGACCAACCGCGCCCACGCGCTCAACTCGTTCGGCAGACCCTCCTTCACCGTAACCCCGGTCTGTTTGGAAACTTCCGGTTTTGGCTCCGCCTTCGCCAACTGTGTCGGCTTGGGTTTGGGTTTAGGCGCCTCCTTCGGCTTAGGCTCTTCCTTCGGTTTCTCCTCTTCCTTCGGCTTCAGAGCGGGCTTGGGCTTGGGTTCGGGTTTAGGTTCCTCTTTCGGCGGTTCCGGCGGAGGCGGCGGCTCCCGCACCGGTTCCGATGGCGGCGCTACCGGTGGTTCCGGCGTCTCGACCGGCGAATCCGTCACAAAACGCACCTCGTACACCGGAGCCGAAGGCATAATTGGCGCGGCGTACCACCGGAATCCCAAACTCAATAGCACTCCCAAATGGACCGCCATCGAAATCCCAATGGCCCGTCGAAGACTGGCCGACTCGCCATCGTGTCGGATTGAATACAGGTAGCTCATGAATTCGCAATTGACCCTGAATAAGGCCGACAGGAGTCAGTAGTGAAAATGGTGCGAAGGCGCAAGTTATGCCCGGCGCGGCTTGTTTCGGCCATCAACCCACAAGGTGATGCGTGTTCGCCCGGTAACTCGCCCCTAATCTGACTCCTGTCTTCTGACTCCTACTGCTGTTTCTAGGTGAGCCGTTCCCAATCATACCCCGCCCTTTCGGTCCGGTCAATCCCAACCACAACGGGTGGTAGTAGACCTTCGGAACTGCTTCGTTTCTTGTATCCCCCCGATCCTTGCAGAGTTCCTCCCTGCTGGCGACCTCGAGGTACAGCCTACGCTAACGGGCAGAAGACACGGAAGAAGATGCGACGCAAGCTGCACGCTCTGGAGTGCGGCGGCTGAGACGCCGCTTTGGCCTGCGGCGGAGCCGCTTCACGCCCAAACCGAGTCATTGATACCCCAACCAATGTGGGGTGCCGAAGCCCGCTCCGCCGCTAGGGAGGGTGCATGTCCCCGCGCTCCACGATTGGCCCAAACCACAATAAATAGGGACAGTCACCGTTTATTTCAACCTCTTAGCGCTTTTTCCGAATAAACGGTGACTCCTATTTAATCATTTTCCATTTTGCGGTTTAAACCTAAACTCTCGATCTCCTGTTCTTAGTTGCTCTATTGAAATATTGAATCACTACATATATTAACTTTGAACATAGTCGTAAAATGTAGCTCGTAAGTTCCCAAGCATAATAACCAACTGAAGATATTACAGCCGCGAGGAGTTCGCCCAAAAGATCAATAAGGGCCGAAATCACTACTTAACCATCCTCAGCCTAGCCCCTTTCAACTTCCACGAAATGAGCGCCTTTCCGCCAGCCTTTCTGCCGCCCAATCGGTAGCGCCCGCACGCACCGGCCGAGCCGATGCTCGAGCTTGCTTAAGAACGAATCGCCGCCGAGCGGGCGACCGCTGTGTGTCCCCCCGCGAATCTCCTTCTCGACGACCTTGTCACGCGCCACCGCTTTCAATGTGGCTTTCCACTCCTTGGCCGGCACCCGCACCCGCCCCGCGCGCACCGGATTCAATTCCACGTAGGCCAGACC
>JACQVH010000011.1 GCA_016209895.1 Candidatus Hydrogenedentota bacterium
GCGCGCGCTCGCCACGCTCGACGTCTGGATTTCGGGACTACGCCGGGACCAGTCCGAAGGCCGCAAGCGCGTCGAGAAGGCCGCGTACATTGACCAGGGCGGAAGGAAGATTCTCAAGGTCAACCCGCTCGCCGATTGGAGCGAAGAACAGGTCTGGGCCTACATCAAGGAACGGGACGTTCCCTACAACCCGCTCTATGACCTGGGCTACACCAGCATCGGCTGCCAAATCTGCACCACGCCCACCCGACCCGGAGAAGACAAACGCGCCGGCCGCTGGCGCTGGTTCAACGCCCTCGACCACTCGAAAGAGTGCGGCATCCACACCGCCGGCAGCGGGATTTGACGCTCGCCACTCGGAACTCGGTACTCGGTACTAAGAAAATGGCGTCCCCAACGGGATTCGAACCCGTGTCGCCGCCTTGAAAGAGCGGTGTCCTAGGCCGGACTAGACGATGGGGACGCTGTAAACGGCACACTACTTTACGTCCGGACGCTCTCGGACGCAACCTTGCAGGAAGGCTTCACGCACAGAATCATCCCGTCCCGTGGCTGTTTGAACGTGGTCGAGGATGACAGAAGGCGACAACCTTGGAAACCGAATATTCGCATATTTCGCTGCGTGCTGTCAAATTCCCCAGCATGGCAATCGCATCAAACTGCCGGGCAAATCGGGTCGGGCTTACGGCTCAAACAACCGCTACCCCACCCCCACCCACCCCGCAAGCGGGGTGGGAGCAACGTAACTACCTCTAGCAAACCATTGCGAACCCCACTCCCTGTACACAATAGACCGACCGTTGTTCTTCATTTGTCATTTGTCCTTCGCTTCTACGCCTGCGCGGGTGTCGCGGGTGGCGCCGAAATCGTCTTGCTGCGCTCGATGGACTGCAGCGCAAGATAGTTGTCGCCGTATTGCGCCAGGTTGTCGAGCTCCGTGTCGTACTGATCGAAGTGCCGCTCCTCGTCCATGACTAAGTCCTCGAACAGCTTCTTCGACATCGAATCCGCGTTCGCCGCGCATTCATTGGCCCATTGGTTGTACTCCGTGGCGCTCTCATGCTCCATACGCGCGGCTAATTCGAGCATCTGCTTCACGTCGTGGAGTTGCTGAACTTCGGCGGAAGCCTTCAGAACCACGTCTCCTTTCAGAAACAGGATACGTTCCGCCAGCCGCTCGATGTGAATCATTTCTTCGATGGCCGTGCGTTTGAACAGCCCGGCCAGCAGGTCCAACCCGTGGTCGTCACAACGGAAATGAAAATACATGTACTGATGCACTGCGCACAGTTCATCCGCTGCGGCTTTGTTTAGTAGGTCTATGCTTTTCTTATGCATTGAATGTTCCCTCCATTGATTCGTGCCATCGCCCCGTTCTTCAGTTTTGCGCGATGGAACCCCGGGTGAATGGTAGCGGGAGCGCCGGGACCATGCAAACGGCGGAGGATGGGTGAAGGACGAAGGGTGAAGGATACCGGAAGCCGTCGTTCGGTGTTCGAGCTCACTCGAAGTCGGACCTTGCCAATCCGGACTGCCGGATAATGGAGGATAGCGTGCCGATCCTGATCTCTATGTGGTCAGGTACCGGCACGGTGACGGTGCTTTTTCCGACCTTTTTCTGCATGACAACGTGACTGCCGCGCCTGCGAATCTCCGCGAACCCGTGCCTCTGGAGAATCTTGCAGACCGCTGTTCCAGACAGTCGCCGTAGCTTACCCAAGTGCAACCTCGACTTGGGTCACGTACACCTCGCCGTGGAGTCTCTCCCGAATCTCTTCCGCGGACGCTGTCTCGAAGAAGAGCTCCAACGCTTCCTGCAAGTTGGCCCGCGCTTCGCTCACCGAGCCACCCTGGCTGGCGACATCCACTTCCGGACACAGGGCGACATACCCGTCGCCCTCCTTCTCAATGATCGCAGTCAGTTGCCTTGTCATGTTTGTCCTCTCTCTTTCTCTGCCTAGTAACTTCATACTCCATTCTCGCTAGTCGGAACAAGCTGCCACCTGCGTCAGGTATTTCGCCGATGCTATCAACTAATACTCGAGGGTCGAATCCGATGCTTACCGACACAAGTGCGCGGCTGTCCGGCGCGATCATCATGTCGCGCCCGCTTGACGCGAGGACTCTTCCCTAGCGGCGGCCAGCGTAACGAGGCCGGTCAGAAGCGCAACAATGGTGATCAGATTGGGGAATTATCGGTAGGATTTCATGACGGTAGCCCTCCCGGTGTGTTGGTACCGAACAACGAAAGGAGATTAAGGAATGAGAAAAGGCGGCCGTGGTCCTGGGCATTGTCATTGACTTCGAATGCGGCTTTACCAGAGGGACCGCCAAGTGGAGACGAGGCGTGCAGATGTTTGGGACGGTTACTTCCGTTCTATCTCCCCTTTCGGGCCGCGGGGTATATGGCAACCGAACCCTGCGTGCGTTTCCTCTTCACTCTCCAAAATTCCGTACGTCGAGTTTTCCCCAGTACGGCTTCGTTACGACCTGGAATGGACCGCGGATTACGCGGATGGCGCGGATGAGTTCTTGAC
>JACQVH010000010.1 GCA_016209895.1 Candidatus Hydrogenedentota bacterium
CGCGCTATCAGTGTACCCATAACCGCTATTTTCCCGTTCTTGACGATCTCGTCGCGGCCGTTTGGAAGCATTTCAACCTATGGACCAGGCCCAACGATACCTTGAGAAGATTATGCGCAATTATTTAAGACGCCGTGTATAGAATGATGCGAAATCACGATCACGCGCTCCGCGCGTGATAACAGTAAAGAGAAAAAGCGCACAGAGTAAAAGGAAAACGGCGCAAAGCGCTACGGTGTCCGAGCAACACGAAACCCGACGTAGGTGTCACGGTCACCCGGGGTGCCGTAGCTACGAGAAGCCGAACGGCAACGCATCGGACCGTCGCCCCAGGAACCATGGCGCAAGGCCCGGTAAGGTCCCGCAGGCTTCAGCCACGCCGACCCATCCCTCGGTGCCCGTTTGTAGTTGCCGTGCCACAAATCATAACACCACTCCCAGACGTTCCCGTGCATGTCATACAATCCCCACACATTAGGCTTCTTTCTCCCGACCGGATGCGAGTGTCCCTCAGAGTTCTTCCTGTACCATGCATAATCCGGTAACTCTTTCTCGCTGTCTCCGAAGCAGTACCGCGTGTTGCTTCCCGCCCGACAAGCGTACTCCCATTGCGCTTCGGTCGGCAACGTAAATTGCTCCTGGGTCCTTTCGCTCAATTTCTTGCAAAAGGCTATTGCATCATCCCAACTTACACGTTCTACGGGGTTGTCTGGACCTTTGAAATACGAAGGATTGTCTTCCATAACGGCTTCATACTGGACCTGCGTCACCGGCGTCGCGCCTATTTCGAACGCACCCAGCGTCACTGTACGAATCGGTTGCTCTGAATCATCCTCCGCGCTTCCCATCCGGAACTTTCCAGCGGGGATAAGGACCATGTTTTGTTGCAACCGCCCAATTGGATCCGCCGGCTTAGTTGGGGCCGCGCTGGGGATTTCCTCTTGGGCCCTTTTCTCGCCGACGGTACTTTCGGAGGCCTTCAACTTGCCGCGATAGTCGCTGTCCCCGAGCCAATGACGCCCGGTCTCCGACTTGAGCACGCGGCAGAGGTGTTCGTTCTCCCGGAGCACTGTGACCGCTTTATCCAGGTCTTCCTTCATACTGATGAGCGGTGTCTGGCCCAGAGCAGCGGCCCATTCACGATGGTTCCCCTCATAGGTCTCCAATTTCCGCGAAAGGTACGCCCCAATCGTGATCCGCTCATTCTGTTCGGTCGTCCCGATGGCAACCGTCACGTCCAGTTCGTCCCGAAGGTCCTTATACCGGCCGTCGTCCATCGTGATATCAATGAGCAATGCCAAGGCGTCATATGGCCTCTCTTCGATTTTCCGAATCCGGGAAGTAACAATAATACGATTTAACAACCTCACGATGGAACGTGGGTTGTGTTTGCATGCGTCGGCGATCAGCGGAATCACGTCTTCCTTGTTCTCCTCAAATATCTTCCCTTCGTCGAGCAAATGGCCGATATACTTCGTCATGTCCCCGGTAGCTCGTTTGGGGACCACCATTTTCACTTGCACCATCTTGTCGAGATAATCTTCGAAGAGCTTTCCCGGTATGTCGTAATCCTTTACATACTTCGTCTTGATGAACGCTTCGATGATCACGTCGTTGAGCCCGAGGACAAAGGCGAAGCCCGGCTGGTGAAGAACCAGCTTGATGCCTTCGAGCAAGGCCACCGCCTTGTCCGGAAAACAACGGTCCAGATCGTCTACCAAGACGACGATGCGCGGCGCGGCGCTCGAACCGGCGCACTCCTTAAGTTTCTCAAAGGCGTCAAAGTACAGGCTGGGGGCCAGCACACTGTCCTTGGTCAATTCCTGATAACGGGTGATCAAGCTCTCCGGTGACAGATTGACTTCCGCCTCCGAAATCAGCGGGATACCGACTTTCCCTTTGATGGAAAAGCCGGAGGCGATCGCCCGCAGCGCGCTTATGAGTTTCGTTGCGCCCTCTGCGATCTCTGCCGGCCAACTTCGATGCAGCCCCTTGTTAATGGTCGCGACCAGCGGCACGATTAGGTGTTCTTCCTTCTCATACTGCCAGGCATTGAACCACACGGCCACGGCGCGCTTGTTTGCCGCCACTTCCTCCTGGATCAGCCGCATGAGACTGGTCTTGCCCGTTCCCCACTCGCCGAACACGCCGATGGTAAGCGGATTTGAGGTTGCAATCGCCGCCTCGGCCAAGACTCGGGCGGTCGAACTATAGTTGAGTAAGTCGGGTCGTTCCGTCTCCAGAACGGGCGAGTCGCCGAGGAGGGCGACGTTACTATTGGCTGTATCCATGCTGCCCCTGCCCCTTTCAATCCGTGTCGCTATCTGCCTTCCGTCCTCTCTTATGCTAGTATGGCCTGTCACGACATTTCAAGCACGAAACAACGATGGCGCCTTGCCGCGCGCGCTACACGGGTTGTCGTCACGGGCGCGGTCCGACATGGCGTTGACGACCAGACGCGTTTGCAGTTAGGGTAGGGAGCGAAGTGGAGCCTAGGCTATGAGAACGCATCAACGCATTGATGAGCGCAGTCTAGCGTTGGCACGAGCCATTGTCGCAAAGATCGATAATGACCCGGAACGCGCCGGCCTACGCCGGGCTCGCGAGAACGGCGCTAGGTGGTTCCGCGAAAACCCCATGCCCGCTTTGGCGGAGTGGCAAGCGATTCTGCAGCGGGATTGGGATGAGGTGCGGCAAGTTCTCCTTGATCCCAGTGAAGACGGCCGGCGTTTGCGTCAGAGCAACCCATTTTGCGGCGTACTCGAACCGCGGGAACGGTGGGATATCTACCGACGGTTCGCAGATGAATAACGAACGGTTTGAACAGATACTGCGTTAGTGGGATTCAATTGCGGCTAACACTTCTTCGACGGTAGGCCAGGGGTTCCCGCGGACCACGGTGACGTTGTCGCCGAGGGGCGCCCAGATTCTGGGATCGGTGGGGCCGAAAATGGCGATCGTGCGGCAGCCGACGGCGGCGGCGAGATGGGTGATGCCGCTGTCGTTGCCGATATAGAGGCGGGAACCGGCTAACACTCGTGCGAGTTCGACAAGAGATTCCGAATCCAATCTGCGCGCGCCGTTGGGAAGCGCGATTCCCCCCTCGGCGGGTCCTAGGCACCACGCAATGGAACGACCGCTGCGTTCGAGCGCGTGTGCCAGCGACACGAATCGCACCAATGGCCAATTCTTGCGCCGACTGCCGCTCCCGGGTTGAATGACTACGTCGTGCGGCATTCCGCTTGGCCGAATGTGAAGCCGCAGCGGGGGAGCGTCATCGAAACCGAGACACGTCAGATAGTACCGCGAGGCGTGGTCTGACCAATCGTTCGGCGGCAGACCCGAAAACGTCTGAACTTGAGTGACCCCGCAGGCTTCGACGGCATGGTGCAGCGCGCCGTCGTCGCGCATCCACGCAATGACTCGGTCGTAGCCCAAGACAAAGGTGCGCAAGCGAATACTGGGCGTAGCAAATATGCTACTAAACTCCACGTCATCGAGGTCGTGAGCGCGCTGCGCGATGCCCGCAGCGACGGCGAGTTCAACCCGGTTCCGGTAACCCGCCAGATGAATCCGGCTGGTCTCGGCGAGTCGCTGTAAAGCCGGACACGTCAGCAGAAAGTCTCCGATTCCACCGGTGTGGATTATGAGAGTTCGATTCATTGGAACACTTGACACGAATGACGGTTACGAATATCGTAGCACGCGCCTGGAAAAAGCAAGAGGAGGTTCCACCATGCCCGGGAAACTGCGGTTCTCATTTGTCGTCCTCGTCGCGCTATTGCTCGCTGCTCCGGTCGGTTGGGGAGCCGGCAGAAAGAAGTCCAAGATTGATCCGAAAGAAGCCCAAGCTCAATCCGGCGCGCCGGAAGCGGCCCAGGTGGACGTGCTTTCATTAGACTATGACCCCAACCTGCCCAAGTTTGTGGTTGTGGTGGACCCGCTGGATTATAGTGCGTCCGGGCAGATTTCCGGCGGCGGCCAAGGCGCGCCGGTGGGGACCGGCGCAACGACCGGCACCGCGGTGACCCGAACCTCGGCCGATGGCACGGTCACCACCACGTTCGAAGCGGGTGGCGGCCCGGATATCGGTAAGGGAATCTCTGCGCAGTTGATGACAGCGCTCAGCCATTGGGGAAACATCGCAATTGCCGAACGCGCCGCAGTGACCCAAAACAGCGATGGAACCTACTCGTGCAAATTACAGCCCGGCGAGGTCGGGCCGTTCATAATTAAAGGGACCGTAACCGAGTTCAGCGAAACTGCGGAGGCCGCCGGAAAAGGAAAAAGCTTCTCCCTGGCGCCGCTGGGCGCGATTGCCGGGATTGCCGGAGTGGCGGGCCATAATCGCGACTTGGCCGCTGGAGGCGCGGCCGTGGCCGTGGCCAACCCCCATCACGAGAGCACGGAGATGAAACGGAAAGGCATGGTGGGCCTGGACCTGCAACTCGTGGACGGCCGGTCGGCCCGTATCGCGCGCGGCTATAATTGCTCCGGCACGTTCACCACGATCTCCGCGACCAGCGGCGGTGGCATCCTGGGCATCGGCGGCTTCAGTTCAGAGTTTGCCGCCAGCGCACTGGGCCAGGCCACACGCGCCGCCATGAACGATGCGACAAAACAGACCGCTGAAGTGCTGAAGACCGTGCCAAAGTAAAACGGCGTCACGTTTCATACTCCGATCAGCCGTGGGTGGGCGGTAGACACACCGTTGACATCTCGAAGCTGGGCCGCGTGGCACCCCAAAAAAATTTGCTTTGGGGGTGTGTCCGTTCACTGATTCGGCCCTTCTGGCGGTTGACAGGCCGTCAGGGGTGTGTTAAACTTTGCGATTGGTCATGAGGCGCGAGGGCTGCGCCCGTGGCACGTAATGGGACCGTGATTCGAAATAATCTCAAGCGTCCGTAAAGGAAGTATAACGTCTACGGTAGAGGGGAGGTTTGGTCTGATTGACGAAGGTGCGAGTCAAGCCCGATGAGCCGTTCGAGAAGGCGCTCCGGCGTTTCAAGAAAAAATGCAACAAAGAAGGGATTATGCAACGGCTCAAAGAAGTGAAGCATTACGAAAAACCCAGCGAGAGACGGCGGCGTAAATTGGCCAAGGCCATTGCCCGGCAGTCCGCTGCTAATATCGTAGAGTAACCCCATCCAATCGAGAATGAATTTAGAGGCAGGGTCGCGTGGCCCTGCCTCTTTCTTAGGTGGTCACAAACCGGTTCAGGCAGTTCGGGAGGAGATACTATGAGTCTGGTGGTGGGTGTGGACGTAGGCACCAGCGGGACAAAAGCCTTGGCCATTGACGAGCGCGGCAAGGTGGTGGCTTCGGCGACGGTCGAATATCCGCTCCTGAGTCCAAAACCGAGTTGGGCCGAACAAACGCCCTCTGACTGGAAACGTGCGACCCTCGAGGCCCTGAGCCGGCTGGCACATTCGCCGGGGGTCAAGGCAGCGGATATCAAGGGCTTGGGCCTGACGGGACAGATGCACGGTTCCGTCTTCCTCGACAAAGATCACAACGTTCTCCGAAACGCAATCCTCTGGTGCGATCAACGCACGGCCAAGCAATGTGACGACATTACCTCGAAGGTCGGCGCGCAGCGGCTCATCGAAATGGTCTGTAATCCCGCCCTGACCGGCTTCACCGCACCAAAAATCCTTTGGCTGCGCGAGAATGAGCCGAAAGTCTACGAGCGCGTGCGCCGGGTTTTGCTACCCAAGGACTACATCCGCTACGAACTGACCGGAGAGTTCGCCACCGACGTTGCGGACGCCTCGGGGACCCTGCTGTTCGACGTAAAGAACCGCGCTTGGCACAAAGAACTGATGTCGCTGCTGGACGTGCCACTCGACTTCATGCCCAGAGCCTATGAGGGGCCGGAGGTAACGGGCCAACTTTCCAGCGAAGCCGCACAGGCTACGGGAATCCCCAAGAGTATTCCCGTGATTGCCGGAGGCGGCGATCAGGCGGCAGGCGGTGTCGGTTGCGGAATTGTGAAATCCGGTGTCATCTCTGCGACGGTCGGCACCAGTGGCGTCGTGTTCGCCTTTGCGGACCGCGTCAGCCTTGACCCGGAAGGCCGTGTCCATACGTTCTGCCATTCCGTGCCAGGGAAGTGGCACGTGATGGGCGTAGTGTTGAGCGCGGGCGGGTCGTTACGGTGGTTCCGGGATACGCTGTGCCAAGCCGAGAAAACCGTGGCGGCCGAGACGGGCGCCGACCCCTACGAGTACATCACGGCGGCGGCGGGACAGGTAGCGCCGAGCGCAGAAGGACTGATCTTTTTGCCCTATCTCACCGGCGAGCGGACTCCGCACAAAGACCCGTTTGCGAAGGGTGCCTTCGTCGGCCTTTCGCTGCGCCACACGCGGGCGCACATGGCGCGGGCCGTCCTCGAAGGCGTAGCCTTCGCGATGCGCGACAGTCTCGAGATTATGCGGGGCATGGGCGTTTCCATCGAGCAAGTGCGTGCTTCAGGCGGCGGCGCGCGCAGCACGCTATGGCGGCAAATTCAGGCGGACGTGAACAAAGCCCCATTGGTCATGATCAATGTGGACGAAGGCCCCGCCTACGGCGCGGCGCTCCTGGCCACGGTGGCCACGGGAATGTACGGTTCGGTCGAAGAGGCCTGCGCCGCGACCATTCGCGTAGTGGATTCGTGCGAGCCGGACGTGGCGCGGGCGCCGTCGTACGACCCCTGGTTCGCTGAGTATCAAGCCTGTTACCGGGCTCTCGCGCCCGGCTTCCGTCGTGTCGCAGACCTCCTTTGAAGATACCGTTGACACCGA
This sequence comes from Candidatus Hydrogenedentota bacterium, assembly GCA_016209895.1. Lineage (GTDB taxonomy): Bacteria > Hydrogenedentota > Hydrogenedentia > Hydrogenedentales > SLHB01 > JACQVH01. The sequence continues at coordinate 6,786 of JACQVH010000010.1, forward strand.
ATTCGAAGGGTTCCGTCTTGACGTCTATCTGGCCGAGCGGCTCGAAGACGCATCGCGCGCGTTCCTCCAAAAATTGATCAGAGACGGACAAGTTACCGTCAACAACCGGACCTGTACCCGCGCCGCACGCAGTGTTCGCGCGGGTGAACACGTTGGGGTGACGTTCCCGGCGCCGCCATCCACGGCACTTGAACCGGAGAATCTCCCGCTGGAGATACTATTCCAGGATGCGGACCTGATCGTCGTAAACAAACCGGCGGGAATGGTGGTGCATCCGGCCCCCGGCAATTACACCGGCACTTTGCTCAATGCGCTGCTATTTCACTGTCCGGACTTCCGGCCGGAAGGGAGGAACGCGCTGAGGCCGGGCGTCGTTCACCGGATCGACAAATACACGTCCGGAGTGTTGGTGGTGGCCAAGACGACGGCCGCGTTCATCAGCTTGTCGAAGCAGGCGCGCGAGCACACTTTTGATCGGCGGTACCTGGCGATCGTCGCGGGCGAGTTCGAGGAAAGCGGCGGGCGGGTTACGGCGGCGGTCGGACGCAGCGTCGCTGATCGAACTCGGATGTCGGTGACCGGCGTGCGAAGCCGCGAGGCGGTAACGCGTTTCGAGGTGGTCGAGCGTTATCGCGTCGCTTCGCTTCTGTCGGTCACACTCGAGACCGGCCGCACGCATCAGATTCGCGTGCACTTGCGGTTTACCGGGCATCCCGTCCTTGGGGACCCGGTTTATGGCGTTACCGATTTCAGTTCGTGGAGAATTTCACCCGAACTTAGGACTTCTCTGGAAATGCTGCAAGGGCAAGCTCTCCATGCGGAGCGCCTCGGTTTCGTTCATCCGATTTCCGGTGATCGCTTGACCTTCGCCGCCCCGCCGCGACCCGACTTTCAACGCGTCTTGGACGCCCTGCGAAACCTGTAGCGTGGCGGCTCCGTCCACCGCGTCCATCACGTCCATAACGCCCCTTCCAAGAAAAAGATGTTTCTTGAAGTCACCCGCGCTTGATGATTTCAAGACCCCCCATGTACGTCTGCAATGCGTTGGGGATCAGCACACTGCCGTCTTTTCGTTGGAAATTCTCGAGGATCGCGATGACGGTGCGGCCGATGGCGAGACCGGAGCCATTGAGGGTGTGCATGAATTCGGGCTTCTTGTCGCGGCGGTAGCGCATGTTCGCGCGGCGGGCTTGAAAATCAGTGCAATTCGAACAGGAACTGATCTCGCGATATCGGCCCTGGCCGGGCAACCACACTTCGAGGTCGTAAGTCTTGGCGGAAGCGAAACCCATATCGCCGGTGGACAGCGTCATCACGCGATAGGCCAGTCCCAGCCGCTGTAGGATCGTTTCCGCGTCGCGCACCAGCGATTCCAGTTCGTCCCAAGACTGTTCCGGCGTCGTGAACTTGTACAGTTCCACTTTGTTGAACTGGTGCTGGCGGAGCATTCCACGCGTGTCTTTTCCATAGGAACCGGCCTCGCTGCGAAACGAGGGCGTATACGCCGTGTATTTCAGCGGCAACTGTTCCGCGCTGAGGATTTCATCGCGGTGGATGTTGGTTAACGGCACTTCCGCCGTCGGCACGAGCCAGAGGTCGCGACCTTCGACGCGGAAGGCTTCTTCGGCGAACTTAGGTAATTGCCCGGCGCCTTGCATGCAAGCCGAACTGACCAGGAACGGCGGCAGAATTTCGGTGTAGCCGTGCTGGTGCGTGTGTACGTCAAGCATGAAATTGATGAGCGCCCGTTCCAGTAGCGCTCCCGCTCCGCGCGACAGTGTGAACCGCGCCCCGGAAATTTTCGCGGCACAGTCGAAGTCAAGAATTCCGAGGCGTTGACCCACTTCGACATGGTCGCGCACTTCGAAGTCGAACTGCGGAACGTCGCCCCACGACCGCTCGAGGCGATTCGCCGATTCGTCCGGACCAACCGGTACGGACTCGTGCGGAATGTTGGGGAGAACAAGGCACTGGTCGCGAAGTTGTTGCTCGGTCTCGCGGACCCGCTCCTCCAACGCTTTGATCCTATCGCTGACCGTCTTCATGGCGGCGATGGCGGACGCGGCGTCCTGTTTGGCGCGTTTCAGTTTGGAAATCTCTTCGGAAGCGCGGTTCTGCTCTGCACGCAGTTGTTCGACCTCGTGTACGGTTTGGCGACGCGACGTATCCAGCGTCAGGATCGCGTCCAAGTCAATGCGGTACGCGCGCTTGGCGAGCGCTTCCTTAATAATTTCCGGCGATTCACGAAGTATTCGTATATCAATCATCAAGACTTCCTGCTAATGGTCCAATCGCATGCCGTTTCTGACAAAACTCCACCCTCTGTCATTCTGACCCCGCCGCAGCGGGGGAAGAATCTTGCGTACCAGAGTGGTGAGCGCGCGAGATGCTTTCCCGCGCGGCGCGGGACTCAGCATGACAAGTAAGAGCGGCCTCATGGCTTGACCTGGAGTATGTCCAGAATCCGCTCGAGATCGTCCAGGGTGTAGTATTCGATTTCAATCCTGCCCCGGTTCTGCCCCGCGGGCTTCATCGTCACGCGAGTGCCGAGCCGTCGCCGGAGTTCGTCTTCAAGCATGGCCAGATTTGGGTCTTTCCTTACCGCTTCCGTGGCGGCGCGGGGCCTCGGCGGCGCGGCCAATTTCTCGGTCTGTCTTACGGACAATCCCTGCGCGATTACTTTCCGGCAGGCTCGAGTCTGCGCTTCCGCCGACGGTATAGCCAAGATCGCCCGCGCGTGCCCCATGCTGATCGAGCCGTTGGCCAGGCAGTCCTGCACGTAGCTTGGAAGGTTCAGCAGCCGCAACGTGTTTGTCACCGTCGCGCGCTTTTTACCGACTTGGGCGGCGAGTTCTTCCTGCGTCCAGCGGAATTCGTCCGTGAGTTGCTGGTACGCGCGGGCCAGTTCAATGGCGTTCAAGTCCTCGCGTTGAATGTTCTCGATAAGTCCGAGGCGGAGCATCTCGGTATCCGAGACCTCGCGGCAGATTGCGGGAATGCGCTCGACGCCGGCCATAACGCTCGCGCGCACGCGCCGTTCGCCGCTGACCAGTTCGTAGCTGTCCCCGACGCGGCGCACGATCACCGGTTCTTGCATGCCGTCACGTTTGATGGACTGGGCCAATTCCTCAAGACTTTCCTCGGTGAACGTTTTCCGGGGCTGCTTGGGATTGGGGCGAACCTGCTCCGGATTCAGCCAGAGAATTTGAGAATCCGACGCGACCGGCGCCGGTTCGAGGGCTTGGAGGGCCTCCGTATCGGAGAGGCCCGAGATCAGCGCGCCGAGCCCTTTGCCGAGTCCGCGTTTTTTCGGGCTAGGCACGGGACACCATCTCTTGCGCCAAGTCGAGATAGGCGCGCGCGCCGGCCGACTTCAAGTCGTAAAAAATAACTGGCTTACCAAAGCTGGGCGCTTCGCTCAGCGTTACGTTGCGAGGGATCACGGTTTGAAATACTTTCTCACCGAGGTGGGCCCGCACGTCGGCGATCACCTGGTTCGAAAGCTTGGTGTGCTGGTACATGGTCAAGAGGACCCCTTCCAGGCGAAGACGCGGGTTCAGTTTGTCGCGAATCAACACAATCGTGTGCAGCAGTTCGCTTAATCCTTCCAGCGCGTAATACTCACATTGCAACGTAATCATCACACTATCCGCCGCTACCAGACCATTTACCGTGAGCAAGCTGAGAGACGGCGGGCAGTCAACAAACACATATTCGAATCGTTCGCGGATGCCCTCGAGCGCGCGCCGCAGACAAAACTCGCGCTGCGGCACGTCCACCAATTCCACTTCCGCGCCCACCAACTGCTTGTTCGACGGTAACAGGGTGAGATGTTCCATCTGCGTCGGGCGCAACACGTCGTCCATAACGACGCCGTTCACCATCGCGTCGTACAGACTCCGTTCAAGGCAGTTCTTGTCCACACCCAAGCCGCTGGTGGCGTTGCCCTGCGGGTCGAGGTCCACCAGCAATACTTCACGTCCCGCCGCCGCCATACACGCGGAAAGATTCACCGCCGTCGTGGTCTTGCCCACGCCGCCTTTCTGATTGGCTATAGCTATAACTCGACTCATTCCGCGTCCGGGAGAGAATAACCCGCAGCCTCGGAAATTCTAGGATAGGCCACGTGCCGCGTTGGGAAATCGCACCCCACGAAGCGCGTATGATACGGAGCTTGGCTGCGCCAAGTCAACGTTTATGAACCACCGTCGCGCACGGCAATTCTACGCGCGAGTAGTTCGTGCAGCCTGACTCTCAATTTGCAGATGTCCAAAGTCCGAAAGCAATTTGGACGCCATCCGCAACGGCACGACGCTCCTGAGCATCTCGGCGCACAACTGCGAGAGGTACTGGATTTTGTTGAATACGTTGACAAAACCTTCAGAACCGGACATGGATACTCTCAACAATGCCTCGACGTTTCGCCGGTATTCCCGGAGTAGAAGTTCCAGTTCGCAATAATGTCTGGCAAAATTATCCGCGAGGCGAGCATCAACGTGCCGAATACCATTTCTTATTGCGGTGACGAGTTGCGTGCGCTGTTCCTTGTTATTTCGCATTGCCGGTAGCGGCCTTGCAAGCCACGCGCTTTGGCGAACCCGCGACAGAATCTCCTTCTTGCGCCAGGGTTCCGAATACTCCAACACATACTTCAATCGGGCCAGGCTCCAGAGTACCGCCTGTAGGCCTTGCTCGCAGCAACATTCTAGGTGAAACTCAAGAAAGCCTAGCCGATCGTAGATCTTCTTGGACTCGATTAGTTCCTTTCGTATCGCCTTGAGCCTAGGAGCTTCAAGGTAGAGCCCTGTTAACTCCTCGAAAATGATCTCCCACAGCTTCTCCGTCTTCTCCGCGCTTATCGCTTCCTCCGGAATAAGGCGGCCGAAGTCATGGATGAAGAGACGCTTCGCGGTGCCATACCCTGGCCCTATTCGGCGACACTTGAGAAAGGTACGGAGTCTTTTCTCGACTCGCTTGCACAGTTCGCGATCTTCAACCACCATGGAGGCCGAGTCGTTGGAGGAGGATGGCTTGGTGTTCGGTGGGCGGGGTCACACAGGATTTGCGAATCTCGATTCCGGTCTTGGTTGGGAGGATGACGTCGACCAAGCGCACCAGGATTCGACTTCGGTCCAGGTGAGCCGTGCCCCGCTCTTGCCGCGTTCACCGGAATTTGAATCCTATCCTGGCGGATCGTGTAGTCCGTGTGGAACACGCGGGTGCGTCGGGTGAACCGATCACGAACCCGTTGGCGATCGGCGCCGACGGCGTTTCTTGGGGCACGGGATTCGAGGCCCATTCCTGGGTCCGGGTCGTAGCGCCGGAAGTCATCACCGTAATCCCAATCAGGGCTCCCTGCATGAGCAACGCCAGCGCCATAGAACAACATCTTCGATGGTTGACAAAGCGAGTCTAGAGCAGGCTTCCCAAGGAAATCACAGCCGGCGCGATTATTCCCCGGGGATCTTGGGAAACCGCTGGGTATCGTCTGTGTCCTGGGGTCCCGTATCCCATTGAGACTACGGAAGTTAACGAGACTCGAATCGTATCGCCTGGATTTCGGTGTTATAAGAACGGCGAACGTTTCGCCCACGGGACAGCATTTTAGGGCGCACATTCAATGCGCATGGCTAGAAGGAACGGCCTCAGCAAATGTGGTACGCATCCTTGGTAGCGGCTCTGTGGCGGCATCTTCTTCAACCAATCGTACGTGTATTCACTCGGTTGTTCTCCGCCCAGACGGGGCACGTTCTTGCAATGCCGCGTGCGATGCGCCATAACAATAGGTCAAACACTCACTATGCATACAGAACCTTTGAAGTTTCACTATGGGCTGCTGATCCTTGGCAGCCTTCTTCTTTCGAACCTCCTGGTTCCAGTATCGGCGGAGGATCCTAATCCGCCGAGTATCCATTCCTCTTCGGGCGCGTGGCCGATTCGCCGCCAGTGGACCCCGGCCGAGACCCGCCATTACGCGCAATGGGTCGAGCGCATCTACGTGATGAAGACCAAAGGAAACGTGGAACAGCGAATCGCCAAGCTCGAGCGTGTCCTCACCGACCCGGCCATGAACTTGCTCGAAGACCGTGCGTTCTTGGGAGAGGGCTCCAATCCGCAACTGCCATTGGGCGTCATCGGCGCCATGCACAACATGATGGACTGCGGCAAATTCACCGCATTCTTGCCGGCGTACTACGCCTATCGGCGGGCGTTGCCGTGGATGACGACCGTGGTAACTTCGGGTCACGGCGATATACGAACCTCGCAGTTCAATATCCCCGTCGGCGTGATCAGCAGCTTCACTTCCGGGTCTGTGGGAGAATTCTTCGGCAACGCCGTGGGTTGTTTTATTTCCGGCAACTATCGGGTGAATCTCAACGGCAAGAACTCGGAATGGTCGGACACCGTCCCAGTAGCGCTGAATCGGCAGTACCTCATGCCGGGTTGCATTAATTATGTGGACGGCCATTGTCTGGTCCTGGGACGCATTTCTGAATACGGCGAATTGCACTTTCTCAACTGCAGCACGACGCATACGCGCGACATCTTTACTTACAACGGCATGAACACGGTTACGGGTCTGACCGCGCGCGGCAGCGACCCGTACAATGAGTGGAACGGTTGCTACCAGGGCTTGCGCGTCTTACGTTATCCCATTGCAATCACGGACGCGCACGGCCGGGTTCTCCAAGTCCGTCGCCGTACGGACGAGGAAATGAAGGAATTCGGATTCTCGACTGAGCAGTATGAAGCCATTCGTGAGATGACGCGCAACCACTACATTCCCGAGGGGGAATTCAAAGCGCAGAGTTTCCACGACCTCATCCGCCTCCGCCTGAAAACGGTAGATACCATCGCCCCGTTGCGGTTCATGGAAGAATATGCCGTCGAACTCCTCGACGCGTATGAGTTTCGCGAGGTATTCGTACAAGACGCCTGGAAGGACGTGCTGGCCAACGGCCCCATCGTTTACCCGGAAGAGCGCTATAACGAGAACATCTTTCAGGCGTTCGGCCGGTGGGAAACTTGGAGTTCGCCGTCTTCGGACGTGGACCGCCGCAACAAGTACTTTTACCTCGCGGACTGGCTTGAATATGCGATCCGCATGTTTGGTATAATGCCGAAGTTTGTGGACCTGCTCGGTCTCGAGAAGCATCAAATCCGAAGCCAAGGCGATCTCGCCAAGGCTCTAATCACCGAGAAGAATCGTATCTTCGCGAAGCACTCCATGGAGTACATGAATTCCAAGGGCAAGAATATCCGGTTGACGTTGCTCGATATCGAACAGCGGCTGTACGACTTGTCTTTTGACCCGAACCATCCGCCCGAATTGCGTTGGGGCGCGCCGATAGGCAGCGAAGAGCGGGCCTCGGCTCCACAGACTTACACCCCCGTGCCTTCCGGTGCGAAGGTCGCGATGGAAGACGCGTATCGCTGGGAGGCATTTTACCGGTCGCTCGGACAGCGCGAAACGGATGTGAGTTGCCTGCGCGACATGTTTACCACCGGATTCCCGATTCGCGATAAACTCGATCTACAAGTCGGCAAATGGACCGACGAGACGCGTCCCGTATTGGCTGCGGTCCAGACGCGGGCAGAGGCCGCGGCGCCGATTCAGTCCGTTACGGACGAGGTCCCAGCCGCCGGCATTCCGGCACGGACCGCTGAACTTCGGACTTCCGATGGTTCGTCCCCGCGCGACCAAGGCGCGAATGTCCGATTGGTCCGCCGAGCCTACAACCGACCCGAGACAAACTGGAGTAGCAGGCGTTGAGAAGCGGACCATTCTCGTTTGTTTCGGTTCTCTCTATTTTATTTTTGTCGTCATCGGTATTTGCCACAGACCTTAACCCGCCATCGTTGGATTCGGAAGGCGGAGCCTGGCCCATTCGCCGGCAGTGGACCGTCGCGGAGACAAGCCACTTCGCGGAATGGGTCCAGCACATCTTCGAGGTCAAGTGCAATGGAACGCGAGAGCAACGACTCGCCAAACTCGAGCGGGTCCTGACCGACCCGGAAATGAACTTGCTGCTTTTGGCTGAGTTCGCCGGCGAGGGCAGCAACCCGCAACTGGACCTGCACATAATCCGCGCCATGCACCGCGTGCTGGACTGTGCCAAGCTCACGGTGGCGTTGAGCACGTACTACTCTTACCGTCGCGCCTTGCCATGGATAGCCAGTTGTGTTCGCGCCTCCGACGGTGGCGACCTGCGCACCGCGGCGTATACCATTCCAAGCGGAACCATCAACTCGTTCGAGTACGATTCCGCCGCGCAATTCATCGGCGACGCGATCACCGGCACCTGTACCGGAAATTTTCGCGTTGAGTTAAGCGGGCCGAACTCCCAATTGTCGGACACGCTGCCCGTCGCGATCGGGCGCGACCACCTGATTCCGGGGTGTTTGTATTATCTGGACGGCCACGTCTTGATTCTGGCCAAGATCACGCGCGACGGCGAACCTCGATTCCTCGATGCGACCATCGCGGCTACGCGCGACATCTACGCGTTCAACGGTGGTAGCGCGATCACCGGGTTGACACCGAAAAACTCCGCAGCGCCGGGAAACGAGTATGCGGGCTGTTACCGCGGATTCCGCGTGTATCGCTGGCCTATCGCGGAAGTTGACGGCGCCGGCAAGATCGTAGCGGTCCGCCGCCGGACCGACAACGAGATGAAGGAATTCGGATTCTCCACGGAACAGTACGACAAACTCGAGGAGTTGACGCGCCACCGCCAAATCGTGGAAGACGGCGCTGGGGTGATAAACTTTCACCAGTTCATCCGGATGCGTCTGCGCACTACGCACCGCTTCAACCTGGCGGCCCAACTCGAGACCGCCGCCAACGAACTCCTGACCCTGCTTCAGCAGCGGGAAGAGCGTGTCCAGCAGGCTTGGCGCGACGTTACCGCGAACGGACCGGTGCCGTTTCCTGAGGAAAAATTCGATGGGAACGTTTTCACGGAGGGCGGACGCTGGGGAGCATATGCGACGGCCCTCGACGACGCCGCGTTTCGCGCCAAATACTTCGAGTTGATGGAGCGCGTTGATGCGATGATTGGCTGGTTCGATCTGCGAACCGACGAGGTGAATCTCGAGGCCCTGAACGAACACGCGATCTGGACGCACGCCGATCTCGCTGCCGCGCTGCTCGAAGCCAAGAAACGCCTATTCGGGGAAACGACCTTCGAGTACCTGAACTCGGCCGGGAAACCAGTGCGTCTTTCACTCCTCGATGTGGAGCAGCGGCTCTACGATTTGTCCTTTGATCCCAACCACCCACCGGAACTTCGCTGGGGCGCGGCGCCGGGCAGTCCCGAAGCTGAGTCCGCGCGAGAAATGCCCACACCGATCACCGACGGTACCAAGATTGCCATGGATGAGGCCTTCCACCGCGAAGCTTACTACCGGTCTCTGATTCGCTGGGAGCCGGATCCGAGCTACCTGCGCGGGATGATTACCCAAGGCTTTCCCGTACTCGCGAAACTGGACGAACGCTTGCGCCAGCGTTGGTTTGACGGTCCTTCCCCGCCCCTCGTCCCGTACGACGGCAAAGCCGCCTGGTTGCGGGAACAGTCAGCCCAGTAGAAGTGCCCGCTCCCCAGTTTCTCTCATATTCTGGTCTGATCATCCTGCAATACGATTGCAAAGTTTCTGCAAAATGATTGCAGAATATCCTCAGTCCGGTTACAGGATATCTGCAATGCGGTTCTAAATCGGCAGCGGCCTATTCCAGGTTCCAATAGAACTTACCACCCTTCTTTGCGTTCATCGCACTTGCCCGCCGAAGATTCAGAGAAGGCGAGTCCCTTGTGGTTAGCTCATCACTTTCCAAGCGCAAAGAAATCTACGGTTAGTAGCGCGTTCTACGCGTGTGTGTATCTTTATACGTGTACCGTCGCCCATCTTGGTTGCGGCCATTGGTGGCATTGAGTGCTTCGTGGCGTCGGTGCGGGAACTCGCGGGAGAATTTTTGGGCTTTCCGATTGTTTCCTTTTTCAAGTACAGAAACAGAACCTCAAAACCAAAGCCTACGGGGGGGAGAAGACCCGTGAACAATAAGCGAAAGCGAGGCGGGATTCGGGACGAGAGCGGTTGCCGGTGTCCGGGACCGCCGACGCGGCGCGATTTCATCAAGGTTGGTTTTCTCGCTGGACTCGGAATAACCTTGGGCGACTATTTTCGTCTGCGGTCCGCTTGCGCGGAGGAACCGGCTAAAGCTCCTGCCGCCGAATCCGTGATTTTCATATTCCTGGCCGGCGGAATGAGCCACATTGATACGTTTGATCCAAAGCCCTATGCCCCTCTCGAATACCGCGGGGAACTCGGCACGGTCAATACAAATACGGGCGAAACGTTCGGCGCATTGCTCGGGAATCTGGCCAAAGTGGCGGACAAGCTGGCCGTAATTCGTTCGCTGAGTCACGGCGAGGCGGCGCACGAACGCGGCACGCATAACATGCTGACGGGCTATCGGCCCAGCCCGGCGATAGTCTATCCGAGCATGGGTTCGGTCGTGGCCCACGAGTACGGCCCGCGCCACGATCTGCCGCCGTATATTTGCGTCCCGAACGTCGGCGACCCGCGCATGGGCACCGGCTATTTGAGCGCCGCCTATGGTCCGTTCAGCGTGGAAGGCGAGCCGGTGGACGAAGGATTTCAGGTCCGCGATTTGAATCTAGCCCCGGACGTGACGCCTGAACGGATGCAGGCCCGCACCACGTTGCTGGCGGCGGTGGACCATCATTTCGCGGAGCTCGAAAAATCCGACCTGCTAAGCGCGATGGACAGTTATTACCAGCGCGCTTACGCGCTGATCAGTTCCCAATCGGCGCGCGAGGCATTCAACATTACTACCGAACCCGCCGAAGTGCGTGACCGCTACGGGCGTCACCCGGTGGGCCAGCGACTATTGCTGGCACGACGGCTGGTGGAAACGGGCGCGCGTTTCGTGACTGTGACCGACGGCGGCTGGGACCACCACTTCCAAGTCAAAGACAATCTGGTGAGCAAAGTGCCGCCGTTGGATCAAGGTTTGGCGACGCTCATCTCCGATTTGGACGAGCGCGGTCTACTGAAGTCTACGCTCGTGGTTGTGAGCACTGAGTTTGGGCGCACGGTGCGGCTCAACAAGGACGCCGGCCGCGATCATTGGCCAAAAGCCTTTAGCGTAGTGCTCGCCGGTGGCGGCTTGAAAGGCGGTCTCATTTATGGGGCTACCGACGCGTACGGCAGCGAGCCGGCCGACAAGCCGGTCGGGCCGGAAGACTTGTCCGCAACTATTTTCACCCAACTGGGTATTGATCCCGCCAAGAAACTGATGAGTCCCGGAAACCGGCCGATCGATATCGTACGAAACGGCCGTGTCGTAACCGGACTGCTCGCGTGAACCATGCAACGGCCCCCGGCAAGTTTGCTCCATGGGATGTTCCTCGGGGCGGTGGGGGCGCTCTGTTGGGTGAATAGTGCCTGTGCCGCGTCTCCGGCACTCGGACAAATCCTCCCACGGGGCGGCGCGCGCGGGTCGCAGCCGGAAATCCTTTTCCAGGGCGGCAATCTGGACGACGCCGTGGACATCGTTTTCCACGAACCCGGGATAAAGCTCACTAATCTCGCGGTTGAAAGCGCTTCCCAAGTCCGCGCCACATTAGAAATTGCGCCGGACTGTCCGGTCGGCTTGAATGCGATGCGAGTCCGCACGCGCTCCGGCATTTCCAATCTCCTCTTATTCAGCGTGGGCGCGCTGGAGGAAGCGGACGAACAGGAACCCAACGATGACAAAGCGGCCGCGCCCGTCCGGCCGCTCGGCGTTACCATCAATGGGACCATAACCTCAGAGGACGTGGATTACTTTGCCGTCGAGTTGGAAGCCGGCGCGCGACTCTCGGCGGAGATCGAAGCGTTGCGGTTAGGCGGACCTCTTTTCGATCCTAAGCTGCGGTTGTTCGGACCGGGCGGACATGAACTCGTAGCCGAGGATGACACGCAACTGGTCGCCCAGGACGCGGCGTTTGCGTACACGGCGGAACAGGCGGGCCGGCACGTGGTGGCGGTGAGCGAGGCGGCATACGGCGGCGGCGGTGAATTCCGCTATCGTTTGCATCTCGGCCAATTCCCGCGACCGCTGATGGTCACGCCGTTGGGCGGACTGAAGAGTGCCGCGTGCGAAGTATCTTGGTTGGGTGATCCCGGAATAACGACGCAGAACCTTACCTTGCCTGAAGCGGTCGGCGGTATAGCCCGCGTGGCAATTCAGAACGAACTCGGCGTCGCACCCAGCCCGTTCCGCATGCGGGTAGGCGGTCTTTCGGGCGTTCGTGAAACCGAACCGAATAACACGCCGGAACAGGCCTCCTCCGGAGCCGTTCCGGGAGCGTTTGATGGTGTACTGGCCGAGACAGGTGACGAAGACTGGTTTCAGTTTCCGGGCAAGAAAGATACGACCTGCGACCTGCGGGTTTGGGCGCGAGAACTGGGCTCGCCGGTGGACAGCATTTTGACGGTGATGCGGCCGGGCGCAGGCAACCTAGCGGAAGACGATGACGGCGCGGGCATTGACAGCGCGGCGCGGGTTACGTTTCCCGAAGACGCCACGTACGCTTTGCGCGTGCGCGATCATCTCGGCCGAGGCGGGCCGCTCTATGCATATCGTGTCGAAGCCACGCCGGTGACTCCGCGCCTGGAAGTCAATCTGGCCGAGGATAAGCAGGCGGGTCTGGCGCTGCCGCAAGGCGACCGCGCTCTTGTGTTGCTGTCCGTGCGGCGTGAAGAGATTGACGGGCCGGTGAAAGTAGAGTTCACGGACTTGCCCGCCGGTGTGGCGGCGGAATGCGACGTGCTCCCCGCCGGACAGAGCACGTTCCCCGTCGTGTTCACCGCCGCCGCAGATGCCCCGGTGTCCGGTGCCTTGACCGGTATCGTCGCCACGCTTTCGCCCGACGGGCAAGCGCCGGTGACGGGCGGGTTTCGACATAAAGTGGCTCTCACGCTGGGCAACAATCTCACCGTTTTCTGGGCCTGGGAGGTAGAACGGCTGGCGCTGGCCGTAACGGAACCTTCGCCCTTCAGCATTTCGCTGACCGCGCCAAAGGTGCCCGTGGTGCGCAACGGGGCGATGGACTTGAAAGTGACGGCCACGCGCAAAGAAGGATTCACCGCGCCCATTGACTTGCGAATACCGTTTGCGCCTTCGGGTGTCGGCGTAGGCACCGCCCAGATTCCCGCCGAAGCGACGGAGACGACGATTCACATTGAAGCGAACGGCGGCGCCCCAGTCGGCATATGGAAAGTGCCGGTCCTTGCGTCAGCCGTGGGATACCAGGTGTGCGCGCCGTTGACGCCGATTGAAGTGGCGGAACCATGGGTTACGTTTGCGGTGACGCCCGTGGAGACGGAACAGAACAAACCGGTCGAAGTCGCGGTGACGCTGGCGCAAGCGCACGAATACACGGGATCATACGAGGCGCAACTGCTCGGTCTGCCCAAAGGAGTCACCACTTCACCCCAATCCTTCAGTCGCGATACGACTGAGCTTCGTTTTCCGCTGTCAGTAGCGCAGGATGCTCCAGCCGGGAAACATGAGGGACTGTTCGTGCGGGCCGTGTTGCAAGCGGACGGCGAACCCATCCTCCATCAGTCCGGCGGCGGTCGCCTCGTCATATACGAGCCCCTACCGGCCGAGCTCCAGCAAGCGCCCGCGCCGGAGCCGGCCAAGCCGGAGACGCCGCAGCCGGAAGCGGAGAAACCGAAGACACGATTTGCCAAAGGTTAGTCGTGATGAACATAAAACGGAAAAGTGAAAGCTCTCCGCGCCGGGTGAGTGATTCCTTCTGTCCGACCAGTCAGACGGGTCGGACTTGTCTGACATGTCTGGTCGTTCTCGGCGCCATCGCGGCCAACGCAACGACCCTTGCCGTGTATCCTTCCGAAGTTCACTTGGACAGTGGCCGGGACGTTCAACGACTGATCATCGTGGAAACTCGGGACGATGGTGTAACATCCGACGTTACCGCGAACGCAGGACTCTCGTTCGCGCCCGAGGGCCTGGCGAAGTGGGATGCCGCGGAACGGAAGTTGTTCCCGATCGCAGACGGCGAGACTACGCTCACGGTGCAGTGCCGGGATCAGACCGCCACCGTCGCGGTTCACGTGCGGAACGCGGGTGTCATGCCCAAGGCGACATTTCGCAACGACGTGGAGCCGGTGTTGATGAAAGGCGGCTGTAACGCAGGTTCGTGTCACGGCAGCGCTCAAGGTAAGAACGGCTTTCGCCTAACTCTGTTCGGCTACGATCCCGCCGCCGACTACGTGACGTTGACGCGACAGTTGCGAGGCCGGCGCGTGAACACGGCCGCGACCGACGAAAGCCTGATGCTGCTCAAGCCGACGGGAAAAGTGGATCACGAAGGCGGCACGCGCTTCGAGACGGGCAGCGTACCGTACAATGCAGTTCACGAATGGATCGCGTTGGGAGCGCCGCCGGACCCCGCCGATCTTCCCACTTTGAAGGGCATCGAAATACTTCCCAAGAACTGCGTACTCGAAGGGGAAGGCACGACGCAACAATTCATGGTCCTCGCCCAATATTCGGACGGTTCCGACCGGGATGTGACGGACCTGACGTTGTTGAGCAGTAGCGACGATCTCACGGTAACCGTTGATCGTTCCGGTATTGCGAAATCCGGCGCCCGAGGCGAAACGTACGTGATGGCGCGGTTCGGCACGTATGCGGTGGTCTCGCAAGTCATCGTGCTTCCGGCGGGACTGACACTACAATGGCCGGAGACGCCGGTGAAGAATTACGTTGATGAACTGGTATTCGCCAAGCTTAAGAAGCTGCGCGTGCCGCCGGCCGAACGTACCTCGGACGAGGTATTCGTCCGCCGCGTTTACCTCGACATCGTCGGCGTGCTACCGACCGTAGAAGAAACGCGCACGTTCCTTGGCGACTCTGGCGCCGACAAGAGAGAGAAACTAATTGAGGCGCTTCTGCAGCGACCCGAATTCCCGGAGTTATGGGCGCTGAAGTGGGCGGAATTGTTGCGGGTGCAGTCCGGGACTACGCAAGACTCGAAAGGGATGTACCGCTACAACGATTGGCTGCGCCACGCCATCGCGTCGAACCAGCCCATTGATATTATCGCGCGCGAACTGCTGACCGCCGAGGGCGGCAACTATACGCAACCGGCGGCAAACTTCTATCTGACAGACAGCGAACCTCCGGTGATGGCCGAAAACGTGGCCCAGGTGTTTCTCGGCGTGCAGATCAAATGCGCCCAGTGCCACAACCACCCGTTCGAGCGCTGGACCATGGACGATTACTACTCGTTTGCGGCCTTCTTCGCACAGGTCGGGAAGAAGGCCTCGAGCGACCCGCGCGAGACGGTGGTGTATAACCGCGCGTCGGGTGAAGTGACGAATCTGCGGGATGGGCGCACCATGCCGCCCAAGTTCCTCGGCGGCGATACGCCCGACGTCGCGGGCAAGGACCGACGGGCCGTGTTGGCGGAGTGGCTGGCGTCGCCGGAAAATCCCTGGTTCGCCCAGAACATCGCCAACCGGGTCTGGGCGCACTTCTTCGGTCGCGGGATCGTCGAACCGCCGGACGACGTGCGCTCCACCAATCCGGCGAGCAACCCGGAACTGTTGACGGCATTGGCCGAACACTTGGTGTCGTACCATTTCGATTTTCGGCAACTGATCCGAGACATCTGCGCTTCTTACGCCTATCAGATGTCTACCCAACCACGCGACCCGGCAATCGTGGACGACCGTAATTTCTCGCACGCGCCGATTCGCCGGCTGTCCGCTGAGCAACTATTGGACGCGCTCAGCGAGGCTACAGAAAGCAAAGTGAAGTTCGCGGGGCTGCCGCTGGGCGCGCGCGCCATGCAAGTGGCAGACGGGCGCAGCGGCAACTACTTCCTCAATCTGTTCGGCCGGCCGGCACGCGAGACGGTGTGCACGTGCGAGCGGCGTTCGGAGCCGACGTTGGGCCAGGCGCTGCATCTGATCAATGGCGACACGATCCAAGCCGCGATCAACGCGCCGGGAGGCCGGCTCGAACGATTGTTGGCGGTGAACACGGCGGCGCCCGCCATCGTCGAGGAAATCTACTGGGCGGCGCTGTGTCGTGCCCCCCGCGCCGAAGAGAAGACGGCCTTGGACCAATATCTTACGAGTGCGCAGGACAGCCGGACGGCGCTGGAAGACGTGTTCTGGAGCGTCTTGAACTCGAAGGAATTCGTGTTTACGCATTAGTTTGGAGGAACCAGCAATATGTGGCGAAGAGGGCTGATTGCAATTGGTGTAATCGCGGTCGCGATGGCCGCGGGAGTCACCGTACGGTATCTCGCATATGCGGAAGAAGCGCCGGCGCCTCCCGCGGCGCCGACGGCGGACCAGGCGCTCGAAGAATTGGCCAAGGTTGGGCCCGACGCGTTGGCCGGGCGCGTGTCGGAGATGCGAAAGCAGGCCGAGGACATGGCGGCGGAAGCTACCACGCTGCGCACCAAGGCGGACGAACTCGAGGCCAACGCGAAGGCGTTGCGGGAACGGATTGCGGCATTGGAGAAGTTCGCGGCGGCGTTGGCGGTAGCCATGGCGCCGGCGCCACCCGCGACTCCGCCGGTCTCAGAACCTGCGCCCGCCGCGCCTGCGCCCGAAGCGGCGGCACCGGCCGAGTCTCCGGCTCCGGCCCCGGCATCTCCCGCGCCGGAACCGGCGGCGCCGGCACAGCCGTGAGAGAATAACGATGTATCTTCGTGCCCTCTGTATACTTAGTCTGACGCTGGCAATCTCGGCATATGCCGAACCCCCCGCGCCGGAACAACTGGATACCGCGCTGAGCTTGTTGCTGCAGGTGGACCCGGCGCTACTCGTGGCGCAGACCGAGGCCCATCGGAAACAGGCGGAAGCCTGGGAGAGCGAGGCGGCAGAATTGCGCCGACAAGCCGACGAGATCGACGCGCGACAGAAGGAATTAGTCACCAAGCTCGAAGCGACTATTTCGATCGCAAAAGCGCTCATGGCGGCGTTGGAACCGAATTCGGCGGCCCCGGCGGACGCACAGATGATGGCTCCAACTCCAACGCCGGAGATGACGCCGGCCGCCGCGCCGGCTCCGCCCGACGCGATGCCCGAGGCCGCACCCGCGGTCAATTTTGATGACAACGTAAAGGCCATTTTTAAGGCGCGCTGCGTGCGATGCCATAACAACGACCAGCGCAAGAGCGGGCTTTCGCTCGAATCGCACGAAACCGCCCTGCAAGGTGGCAGTTCGGGGCAAGTCATTGTTCCGGGCCAGCCGGACGGCAGCCGCTTGCTCCGATTGATCAGCCGCCAGGAACAGCCCTACATGCCGCCGAGCGGGGACCCGGTAAACGAGGAACAATTGAATACCATTCGCGAATGGATTCGCTTGGGCGCGCCGGCCAACAAAGATTCAAAGACTGCCATGGCGAAGGCCGAGGCGACGGCCGCGGCCGTCGTCGTTGCTGTGGAAGACTCGGGTCCACCGCCGATGCCCGAAGTCCCCCTTGACACTCCGGTCCAGGCTTCGCTGTCCGCCAACCCCGTTGCGCGCGCGATGACGACCAGTCCCCGTGCGCCGCTGCTGGCCGTGGCCGGATATCGGCAAGTCTTGCTATACCAATTGGAAAAGTTCGAACTGCTGGGCGCGCTCGCCTTTCCGGAAGGGGAGATTCATGCCTTGACGTTCAATGCGCGCGGTAACCTGCTGTTGGCCGGCGGCGGCCGCGTCGGCGAGTCCGGAGTCGTCGTACTATGGGACGTGCGCACCGGCAAGCGGCTGGGCGCATACGGCGAAGAATACGACACCGTGCTCGCCGCCGACGTCAGCCCCGACGGACGTCTGGTCGCCATTGGCGGCCCGAGCAAGAAAGTGAAGGTCTACGCGCTGGCAGACGCAAGTCTGCTGTACAAACTCGAGTCGCACACCGACTGGGTGTTGGCGACGCGATTCACGCCCGATGGCGAGGTGCTGGCAACCGGAGACCGCGCGGGAGGATTGTTTCTCTGGCAGGCGGCCAATGGCCGGCCCGTGGAAGCGTTGCGCGGGCACACCGGCGCTGTAAACGATCTGGCCTGCAGCGCGGACTCGTCCTTGCTGGCCTCGGCGGGCGCGGACAGCACCGTGCAAGTCTGGGACACGTGGAAATACTCGAAGGTGCGCGAGTTCAAGGCCCATGACGGCGCGGTGCTGAGTGTGGACTTCAGCCGCGACGGGCAAATCGTTACCGGTGGTGAGGACGCTCTAATCAAGCGCTGGGATAGCAACGGCTCACTACAAACCACCTATGAAAAACTCCCGGATTGGGGCTACCAGGCGCGGTTCGGCGCACAAGGGGCGTTGGTTCTGGCCGGGACCTGGACCGGCGACATCGCGGTCTGGAACGCGTCGTCCGGGGAGCGCGTCGCGTCCCTTTCCACATTTCCGAAGTCGTAGTTAGAGCGGAGGGAGAACAATGCAGTCATTTGCGTCGTGTTTCACCGTCGTCATTCTGTTGGTTTGCGCCGGCTGCACCGTGGGTCCACACATCGCGACCGCGACGGACCTCGTCGCGCATTTGAAAGAAGGCGGCATCCAGGTGGACTCGCAAGAACCCGCGCCGGTACCGACAGGTGACTACTTTCGATTCGACGAAGGCGTGACTGTCAAGGGTCCCGATCTGTGGGTGGATATCCTGCGTATCGAAGATAAGAAGGTTTTCAACCTCGCGAAGGACGCGAAGGGTATATTAATCTTGGCGGCGAGTGCGGCCGGCCGACAACTCCCCGACAGCCCCGAGGTTTACACCCGCTATCCGTTCGTTGTCGTTACGCGACAGGAACCGACAGACTCCCAACTTCAACCGCTGCTCCGTGAACTGCTCCCGCCGTTGAACGAATAGGCGTGACCCCGGTCATCGTGAATCCCGCGGCCGCGGCACGTCGCTGCGCTTTCGGAAAAGCGCGCGTGCCGTAAAGGGGGCGAGCGCCTGAAATAGGGTTTCGGCGCCGGCCTCTTTCGCTTCCGTCGGCAACACGAGATGCGCTTCGACATGTGCCCGCATCTCCTTCAACTCTTTGGGTTCGGCTCCCGACGCAATATGCTCGAACAGCAACTGGTGTGCGCCCTTGCGCTCCATTGCTTCGAGACCGTCGAGGATTTGCCGGTGCGCCGGCCCTTCCCAGACGGCGAGGATCATCGCTTCGCGCAACCAACGTTCGACGCCGAATTCGGCCAGGGTACCGATGCCGCCGTGCACCTCCATACACCACTTCGCGGTCTGCACTGCAAACTCAGCCGTCCAATATTTCGCGAGGTGAACCAGGATGCGGAAGAGGTGGAATTTCTCGGAGTAAGGGGGCGTCTCGCGCCAGATCTCGTTGAAGACCTTTACACATTCCCATGCCAGCGCCAGCGCCGTCTTGAGGGTCGCCTTGCGTTCTTCAAACTGCTGCCGAAGCAACGGATGTTCGATAATCGGCTTGCCGAAAGCTACGCGATGTCGTGCAAAAGAGAAGGCGTCGGCGATGGCCCGTTGCGCCAACGCGACACTGGCCATGGCATTCGCCACCCGCGAGCAGTTCAAGACCTCCAGGATCAAATAGATGCCCCATTCTGGCTTCCCCAGCAGATGGGCCTCGCTGTCTCGAAGTTCGATTTCGCCGGTAAACACCGAGCGCGTCGCGATTTTGTCCTTGATACGACGTATGCAAAAGTTAAGCTCGCCGTCATCGCGGCGCTTCGGCGTCAGAAACAAGGCCAGACCACGCACGCCGGTCGGCGCCCCTTCGGGCCGGGCCGCCACTACGCCCAGTTCCGCAATGGCATTGCTCGTGAAATACTTCTCGCCGGTCAACAGCCAGCGCCCGCCTTTGAGACGTGCCACAGTCTCGACGTGGCCGCCCAAATCGGACCCGCTGCCAGCCTCGGTCATCCAGGTGGCCCCCTGCCATACGGATTCATCTTCGCGCAACAGCATCGGCACGTAGCGCGACTTGGTCGCCTCGTCCCCGTACTTCGAAAGGGCAAGGAGCGTGGCGAGCGAAACTGTGTACGGGCAATACAGGCCGGGATCGTTGAATGCGCAAACGTATCCGAGTTGGAAGGGTGTAATCAGCGAATTCTCCTTGATCGCACGCCACACCAGGCCCTCACGGTATCCCTTCCGAAGCATGGTCCAATATCCCGGGGCGCACTGCACCGCATCAATCCGTTTGCCGAGAAGGTCAAACATTTGAAGCCATGGCGTCCCGGCCCGGTCCTGCGCCATGGACAGAGCCCGCCCTTCGCACTCCCACCACCGTTCATAGTCGGCCAGCGTCTCTTCGGCCGGGAGCGGTCCCAAGACGGCCTTTAAGAACTGCACGGGTGACTGCAACGTATCTTCGCTTTTTTTATTGGAAATCATTCTGGAAATTCCTCCCTGGTTATCGAAGCAAACGCGCCTCCGCCCAATTGGCATGATCGGCGGTAATTCCGTTCCCGCCGTCACCGACGATAAGCTCCAGTGTCCGTGCGCCGCGCACTTCCACGTCCACCCATTGGGCGGGATTGTCGCGCTGCATCAGACCGGAGCCAAAGCGCGTTTCGCCGTCCACGCGGACCTCAAACGTGATTGTCGGTTGCACGGCGCCGTCCGCGCCCACCCAGGACTGAAATCGCTGGTACTTTCCCTCGAGAGCATATACGAGTTGCGCTGGCGAGTGTGTACCCAGTCCGCGCCTATACAATTTCCCGGCGATGGTCATGGATTTTTCCCACACACTCCGGTTTCGTTGGAGCGTTCCAAAGCCCTGCAATGCGGACACCGGCTGGAGCGCGTCCAGGAATACTCCGTCTATCCGTTCGACCGGGCGCGGGGCGTGCCTCGGTTCGGGCGCAGTGATTTCAGCAAGCGCGGTAGATTCGAGCAGGACCGCTGCATCCAGTGACACAATTTCCGGTTCCGGCAGTGCATTGGAGGCGGTCGCGCCGGCCGTGGTCCCGGATCGGTAGGCCCAGACCCATGCCGATAACTTGCCGGCGCCGGAAGTCTGAAGGAGATCGAGATGGATTCGATTCGTTCCCGGTTCGAGTGGTGCGCGCAGGAAGGTCCAGTGTTCCGGCCGGTCTCTCCCGGTGGCGGCCCAGCCGGTCGCGGAGCCGGTTGGAACGAGTTCCGCTTTTCGGCCATTGATCCGAAGCGCACAATGGTCGTGAAATTCGGCGCTCCCGTCGCTCAGAATGAGCACGTCACCCTGCGGGGATTTCAGATTGACCTTCGTGTCAAGCGTCAGGCTCGTTCCTTCTGTAGCCTCACCCACCAGACTGGTCCAATCCGGCCCGATCGCGCCCGCCGGTCCGTCATAAATGCAGCGTTTCGTCTTGAGGCGCACGCGGCCCCTGCGTACCTGTCCGAGTACACAGTCGGCGGCCTCCGGCAACTCCGCGGGCGGTGGCTCCGATGTTACGGACAGGACGACGGTCTCATACGGCGCAAGTGGTATCTCAAGCGCCTCTCCGTACTTGATGTTCCGCGCGTACACACGCGATTCCGGATACACGCTGACGACGTTGAGTTCAGTTTCGGACGGCTGCATTCCCGCGGACTCATTCAGGGCGAGGCCGTAGGTCTGAGGCCGGATCCAGGGGTTTCGTAGCGCGATGAGCCCGTGGCCGTCCTTGCAATGGCCGTAGCCGTACGGCTCGCGAGGCATGATGGCCTCCTCCTGGAAACGCGGACAACCGCCGGTCCGCCAGGACTCCGGCAGGAGTGGTACGGTTTCCGCAAGCGTGTCAGCATTGGTGCGCGCCCATGTCAGGAGCGCGGCGAGCGTCGCCCATCGCCGGTCGTCCATGTGCTTGGGATTAACGTAGAGCGGCAGGAAGTAGTGGCCGCGCATGATTGTCATCACGCCGTCGTTCAAGAATGGCTCCGGTGTCTGGTGGATGATCCCCAGCACCTCTTGTCCTGCCTGTGGAACGGGACTCCAATACGCCCCTTGTAGATTGTAGAAGTCCCGCGCCGTGGTATAGCTCTCGCGATAGACGGGGGCAGGCACGCGTCCGTGTGGCGCATCATCCCCGAACGAACCAATCACGGAATCGAAATGAAACAACCACCACGGGCTGGGGTTCCAGCCGAAACACGTGGGTTCGAGCCAAACCTCGGGTGAAGTTTCGCGAGTCGCGTGGGCGGCGGCGATGATCCCTTCGGCAACGGCCTCCGCCGACAACGTGCCCGGCGCATGCCCGTGGCCCGCTTCGGGACACGTCGGTATGTAGCCGTCGAGCTTAAAATGCCGGACGCCATAGCGCTCGGCGTATTCCGTAACGCGTCGGACAAACGCGTCTCGGTAGCGTGGACCTCCTAGACAGAGGTTGTTCCCCAAGGTCTCGTATCTATTGGTGCGCGCCCAGACGCCGTCCAGGGCGGTGGGGTAACAACTGCTCGGCGAAATCCAAAGACCGGGCCGGCACTTCATGCGTTCGGCCGCCGCGCGAATCCCGCTGAAACCCTCGGGGAAAAGACGCGGATCAATCTCCCAGATGCTGTCTTTATTCGACCAGCCCATGTCTATGCAAAAGGTGTCCAACGCGACGCCGTGCGCCTTGAACAGACGATTCTCAAAAACCGCCATCAGGCTCAGTATGTCTTGCTCGGTGTAATACGGCGCGGGAGCGGTCCACCAACTGTTGTAATTGACATGAAACTGCAACGGGCTGGGCCGGTGCTTCAAGATATACTCGTGGAATCCCTGTAATTCACGGCCTTTCGGGGTGAGACCGTACACGGCGCGACGCGATTCGTACCACGTTTCCGGTGAGACCCGGAGCCCGGGACGGTGGGCGAGCACGATGCGTCCCTGCTCCTCGCGCGTCGAGGCGATCGGGAATTCCACCCCGACGAACAATCCCTCGAGAAAGACTGGATAGCTCTGCACGTCTCCCGGAAACGTTTGAACCGGCTGCGCGCCAGGGTCAATGTCGTCAAGGACTATTTCCTGGAGTAGCAGGGTGTTTGAGGATTGCGTCAACCGGAATCGCGCCCATTTGCGCAACACCTGCTCCTCTGCCGACCATTGCACGAACAGCCGGATTTCGAACCGTCCGCCGCCGGGAACCGCCGCCGATGGAAAGTCATATTCGACGGGTTGGCCGCCGGCGATGGCCTGTCCCTGCATGCCGGAGGGCGCACCTCCACCCACGGTTCCCGCTTCGAAAACGAATTGCGGACTCTGGACCGATACCGAGAGCGACCGGTCAACTTGTTCAATCGTGACGGTATCCGGCGCAACGCCTTCAGTGGTTGCGGCGAGAACGACGTTTACAAATATTGCCCACATCTCCGATCCCCCAATTATTTCTCTTGATGGTTTTTTACGGCTTTTGGGAGATAAGCCATGAATTCGCGTTCTTCCGCGTCCAACTGACTAAACAGGCGCCCTTCGACGGGTCGCATATCGAAGGAGCGGCGTGGGCGCTCTTCGGCGGCGGGACGTGTCGAGCCGTTATGAAAGCACCAGCCCGCTGCGCCGGCCGCGCGCGCCGCCTCAAGGTCTGACCGGAAATCACCCGCCGTGGGTTCCCAATCGCCGTATCCCCGGCGAAATGGTTCCTGATAGTGAATCGGTGCGCTCAGGCGAAGTTCCTGCATGGTCCGAAGATAGTTCCGCGTCGTCTCGGCCGTCTCGCCCGGTGACTCGGCGCTGCGCCCTCGGTGCGGGGTGAGGAAATCCACCTTGGCTTCGATAAGATATCGGCGGACATCTTCAGAAGAAATGTCTCCGCCATGCGAGGCCGTGCACAGCCGCTCGGTGTCAATCGCTTTCACGCGCCGGATAAGTTCCGCCACTTCGGCCATCGGCACATGACGGTGATCGCCGATATTCCGCTCGTTCCCAACATCAAAGTAGACGTTCCGGAACGGACGAAGTTCCCGCGCAAGGGCTTCTATCACTGCTACATGCGTCGGCAGGTCGGAAGGCGCGGTCGGCGCCTCACCGCGACTTACCGTAACGTCCACCACCATCCGACGTTTTCCCGCCGCGCGACAAATCGTCTTCAGTCGTTCCATATACGGTTCCCGGACACGACCGGTCGGCGCGACCGCCGATATATCGTGATCGAAGGCGTTCCACGTCGCCCAGATGCGAATCCAGTTGACGCCGCGTGCGGCCAAGTCGTCAAGATCCTCGACCAGCGCCGCATCGTTCTCGATCCCCAGCGCGCCGTAGTAGCTGCATCCAAGCAAGAATACGGGCTTACCATCCAGTTCAAAACGGGTACCGTTCACATTCAGTACCGGGCCGTACACTTCGTTGGACATACCCGCGACTGCCGACTGCGGCAGTAAAATAAGAACTGAAACAGCCGCATGAAAAAGCTCACGCATTCTGGCGCGAGTCCTCATTATAAACCCGCATTTCATAAACTCGTGCTGAAGGAACGCCGTTGGTATGTTCAATTTCGAGCCGCAAAGCATTCGATTTGACCCGCGCAAATGTATGGACACGCCGCCGGAAATAGTTGTCCTTCGTCTCGACGATGACTTCCCAGCGCCCGCCTCGCTTGCATTCAAGGCGATAGTCGCGCACACATTCCGGATACCGAAACAATGGCAGCACCACGCGGCGGTTTGCGTTTGTATCGAAGGTCACTTGCACCGTGTTAAAGGCGATCGGCCGCGGCCATTCCAGTTGGAGCCAGGCGGGCAAGCCCTGCCGCGTATCGGAAATCCAGATATTGGTCCACTGGTCCGGGCGGCTCGTCCCGCGCACAACGTTCTGTGATGCAAACGGCGCCATTTCCGGCGTGAGCCGCATACAGAAACTCCTTCCCCCCGTGAACGGACGCCAGCGAGCCGGCCCCGGTCGGCTGGCGGGAGCTACCCCTACCGGACAGCGGTTTGCAAGATCCTCATCGGTCTCGCGAAACATCTGCCAGAAGACGCCTTCGTGCGCGGACGTGTAGACATAATATAGACGCTCCGGGCGGACTGCGGTCTTGATATCGAAGACCACCCAGCCACGGTGACCTGCAGGAACGACCGCGTTCGCGTCACCAAGGTCCTTCGTTTGGCGGAAGTCCCAGACGTGAGGCGCATCACGGAGTCCAAGTCGCACGTTGACGTCCTGACTGACTTTCGACTCCAGCAACAACTCTACGCGGTCGAGCCGGCGTAACGACACGGGGAATATCTGCGCGAGCGGCATGCGCATTTCGACCGACTCGTTGCCCGGCGGAAACTCGAGAATGACGCTACTACTGGCCGACGCCCTGGCATGCCGAGCCAGATCATCCGGGTCTTCGTTCACTACTCCCGGAATGAACGCGTCCTCCCGCAGCAGTATCTGCTGACATTCCGGCGCATGTTTCTGCGCCACTTCGCGCGGCTGAGTCTGGTATTTCCGGCACAACGCCGCCGCGAGGCCCACGGCCTGACCCACAATACATCCGGTGGACAAAACGCGCGACGAGGCGAAGGCAATATACGAGCCGCTGATCGGGCGCCCTGCCATCATCAGGTTCTCGATGTTGCGCGAATAGAGCGCGCGCAGGGGGATGCCGTACGGCATCGTGCCGAGCGCTTCCCAGTTTTCATCTCGACCGGGCGGCGGATAAGGTTCTTCACGGCGATTCAGGATGCCCCCTTGCACATGGATGTCAATGCCCCAGGGACCGTAGGCCACGGCGTCCGGCAAAGACTGGGGGTCTTGCACGTGCTGCTGGGTAAGCACAAAGTCGCCCAGGATTCTGCGGCATTCCCGCTTGTACGGCCAGAACCCTACGAACTCAAGTCCGTAATTCGCGGCGCCGTGATCGCCCTTGTTTTTGATGTGGTCCCAGACTCCCAGCAGTTGTCGCAGCCCTTCATGAACAATCTGGTTATTGTCGCGCGTCGGGTGGAATGGCGCGCCAATCTCGATCCACCAATAGCCGCCTTCGATGTAACCGTGATTCCGGCCCGGTAGGCTTTGCTCGTCCGCAAACTCGACGGCCCATTCCGGGCGCTTGAACGGCACGGGCGCTCCCGTATCCGCGGCGCGAAAAAACAGCGTGTTGCCCATGACCTCTTCGTTGGGCTCCGCCGGCGCGAGTGCTTCACCATATTCGCGGCGAGATTCACGACCCCAGCGAAACTCCGCGCCCGCGCGGTAAGCCAACACCCCGTCGCCGGTGGCGTCCACGAATAATCGCGCCTCCAACAGCAGCGATTTCTCGGTGCCGAGTTGGATGCAATACACCGATTGGATCGTCTTGGCGTCCAGCATACGTACACGGTGCACGTGCGTGTTCAACAGAAGCGTCAGATTGGGTTCGCGCACTGCCCACTCATATAAGACCAAATCCCAGTGGCAATTCATTGTCCCTTCGCGGTACGGGATATGATTGCGCACACGCTCCTCGACGTGAAACTCGTCGTGAATGCCGCTTTCCTTGATCCAAGGCTGATGCCCGGAATTGTTTTCCGGATACAACTTGACCTCGCTCGAGGAATTGCCGCCGAGCATCGAGCGCTCGTGTACCAACGCCACCTTGACGCCATGACGCGCCGCGCTGATCGCCGCCGTGGTTCCGGCAATCCCACCACCCACGACCACAAGATCAAATTTCATCCGCCCGACATCTTCGGCGAAAATACCTGAGTTCTCAGCGATCTTCGCCGAGGCCGCGGCGGTTGGAACTGCCGCACCAATTCCGGGGATCGCGGCGGCGACACTGCCGCCAAACATCGCGCTGAACCTTCGGATGAAATCGCGCCTTCCCCAGGACATACTTGCGCTCCTCTTACTTTAAGCTGATTGCCTTTGCCTCTTGCGAGTGAACTGGCTCAACGCTGGCGCCCGTCCCTGTATCCCAAGATCCCCAATCTGGTTTGTCCAAATCACAGGGGTCGCCGACCGTTCGCATCCACTTCGTCAACCGGTCGGTCAAGGCTCCTACACGACCGGCATGCCGAGGTTGCTCTGCCAAATTGAAGGTTTCCCATGGGTCGTGGGCGAGATCGAAGAGTTGCGTAGTACGATGCCCCTGCACATTATATAGGATCATCTTCCAACGTTCGTCCCGTGCCATGCGCTGGCAGTTGCGATAGGCACCGAACACCGAATCCCGATGAGGCCTTTTCCGACCTTCGATTTGCGGCATGAGACTCAGGCCCTCCACCGTCTCCGGAACCGGCGCATCAATCAGCCCACAGACCGTTGGAAATACGTCCGTGAGGTAGCAAAGGCCAGAACGGCGCTCACCCTTTGGTATGCCGGGACCGCCGATGATTAGCGGTACTCGAACGCTATGTTCATACAAGTTCTGCTTGCCAAGCAGACCATGCTGACCTACCGCCAACCCGTTATCCGAGGCGAAGATAACGATCGTATTGTTTGCGTGTCCTCGCTTGCGAAGAATCTCCAATACACGTCCGATCTGACTGTCCATGTGCGAAATCATGCCGTAATACGCCGCGAGGTGCTCCCGCACAATCGCGGGCGTCCGCGGCCACGGCGCCAATTGCTCGTCGCGAATGCGCAGTTCGCCATTGTCGAATGGATGTTCCGGCATGAAATTCTGGGGTACTGACAACTTCTCCGGAACATACAAATCCGCAAATTTCTTGGGCGGTGTGCGCGGGTCATGCGGCGCCTTGAACGCCACATATAGGAAGAAGGGCCGGTTTGCGGCGTGGTTTTCGAGAAACCGAGTCGCTTCGTCCGCAAAAAGCTCGCTCGAAAACTTTTCCCCGGGATACTGGCGCTCCCGTGCAT
This sequence comes from Candidatus Hydrogenedentota bacterium, assembly GCA_016209895.1. Taxonomy (GTDB): domain Bacteria; phylum Hydrogenedentota; class Hydrogenedentia; order Hydrogenedentales; family SLHB01; genus JACQVH01. The sequence continues at coordinate 34,539 of JACQVH010000010.1, forward strand.
ACTCGCCGGCAGGATCGTAGTCGAAGACTGGCACCTTCCAGTGTTCGGACATGCCGCCGAAGAAAATCTTGCCGCCCTGTGCGAAAGACCGCGTAAACGACGCCTTGTCGTTGTGCCACTTGCCGGTGGCAAACGTGGTGTAACCGTCGCGTCGAAGCAATTCCGGCAGCGTCACGTGCTCGGGCGGAATAGTGTTTCCCCGCTCTTGAAGATGAAAAAGGCTGCGGCCCGTCATCAGCATCGCGCGGCTCGGCACGCACACCGCCGGAAGATTCGATCCCATAATGTGCGCGTGCGTGAAGGTCGTCCCTTCCTGCACGAGTTGATCGAGGTTGGGGGTCAGGATTTCAGGATTGCCCAGCGCACGGATGGTGTCAAACCGCTGGTCGTCACTGAACAGGAATAAGACATTGGGCCGCTTCGCGGCCATTGGTGGCGAATGCGCCGCCGCTCGCGTAGCCGGAAGCAAGGCGGCCGCCGCCGAAAACGCTACCCGTTTCAGAAAACGCCGCCGTCCAGTATACGGTTTCTGACGAAATTGCAGAGAATCTTTTGCCCTTTTCAAGCGGCCGCCTGTACTGCAATCTATCAAGTTCTTGTCTATTTGCGAAGATTTCTTGCGCAAGGTACAGCAAACAAACATGTTATGACTGGCATTTCTTGGTGCCCTACGTGCCTTGGTGATTCATGCTTTATCCTAATCGCGGCCTTGGCCGCGCGAGGTTCGTTAGTGTCATTCGTGTGATTCGTGGTTACACAAATTTGGTTGCGGCCTTTGGCCGCGCTGGGTCCTTGGTGTCGTTGTCGTCCTTGGCGTCGATACTTGCGCTCACGCGCTGGACGCCAAGCCCAGCGTTTCCGCGAAGCGGCGGAAGAAGCCGGGACGCCGCTGGTCGGCTTCGGCCCGCTGTTGGAGGATGCGCAAGGCAAGTTGGTGCATGCACTTGGACGCGGCCGCGCCGGGGAACCGCAGGATAAACGGCTGCGTCTGCATGATGGCCTGGGAGACATGCGGATCGCGCGGGATGTAACCCAAGTACGACAGACTCCGGCCCAGATACTGTTGCGCCACGTGCGACAGTTTCGAGGCTACGGCCAAGGCCTGCTGCTCGGTCGCGACCATATTAATCACCAAGCGGAAAACCGAGTCCGCGCGCATTCCGTGAATGGTCTTCACCATCGCGTAGGCGTCCACGATCGCGGAAGGTTCCGGCGTCGTCACCAGTATTACCTCGTCGGCCGCCGCCGCAAACGCAACGGCGTTCTGGCCGATTCCGGCCATCGTATCAATGATCACAAAATCGTTCTGATCCTGCAGTTCGCGCAGGCCGGTAAGCACGTTTTGCCGCGCCGCCGGACCCAGGTCGGCCAATTTCGCCAGCCCCGAACTGCCGGGCACGACGTGAATGCCGCCCGGGCCTTGCGCCAGAATTTGAAGGATTTTCTTTTCTCCGTGGATCACGTGCTGCAAGTTGTAAAGCGAGTTCAGCCCCAACAGCACCTCGACGTTCGCCAAGCCGAGGTCCGCATCGAGCACCGTCACCCGGGCGCTCTCGGCCGCCAGCGCGATGGCGAGGTTGACGCTCGTCGTGGTTTTCCCAACGCCGCCCTTGCCGCTGGTCACCGCGAGCACGCGAGCGTGCTGTCGGCTATCGCGTACAAATTCACGGAGATTCTGTGCTTGATCGACCACGATGTTTCCTTCCTTCCAAAATAAGGTTGGCTATCATGCCGGCGTGTGCCAGGATGAGATCGTCCGGCACATTTTGCCCGACGCTGAGGTAGCTTAAAGGCAGGCCCGTCTCCACTGCAATGCTGAAGAGCGCGCCGTACCGTTGGGTTTCGTCCAGTTTCGAAAAGAACAAGGAAGTCGGCTTCAGGCCACGGAAGTTCGCCGACACGCTGCGCAGTTCTTCCAGTTGCGTATTCGCGCTCAGCATCAGCATCACTTCATCCGGTTGCGCCGCGCTTAATACGCCCTCCAGTTCGTGAATCTGCCGGGTGTTGAACTGGCTGCCGCCCGCCGTATCCACCAAAACCAACTCGTGGTCGCGCAACGTTGACAGGGTCTCGACCATCTCCTTGGCGTCGTTCACCACGCGCAACGGTAGACCGATGATGTTGGCATAAACGCGCAATTGCTCCGGAGCCGCCACGCGGTAAGTATCCGAAGTCACCAGCGCGACCCGCGCCCGTTCTTTAACGGCGAAATGCGCGGCCAGCTTGGCCAGATTCGTCGTCTTCCCGACGCCGGTCGCGCCCACAAGGGCAACAATGCGGCACACGCCCGCCGTCAGGCGCAGGCCGCCCGTCACGGGCAGGCGCTTGCGTATCTCGAGTTTCAGCCGCTCGGTGAGCACGCGCCCGTCACGCAACACATCCAAGTCGCTCTCGATGGCGACGGAAGCCAGGAGGGAAGCGGCGGCTTTCCGCGTCACACCGCGGTCAATGAACCGGCGGTAATGGGGCGCAAACTCCGTGGGTAAACCGGCCCCCGGCGTCTCCGCAATGAGAACCTGCAGCATCTCCCGCACCTCGTGGATTTCGCGCTCCAAAACCTCGCGATGTGTGTTCGCCTTCGGCCGGCGAAACGGGACTATTGGTGTGCCCGATTCGTTCACGGCCATCGCCGGTCGCTCGCCTTCAGTGGCCGCGGCGCGGAGACGTTGCTGTGCATTGCTCACCAGACGCTGGAAGTAGGCGATCGTATTCGAGACGGTCTCTTCCGAGCCCACTTCCGACCCGGCCAGGTATCTCTTCTCAGCCGCACTGGGCTTGCGACCAGAAACCTCGCCTTGCGCGCGCGGCACCGTCGCCGTCAGTTCCGTTACCTGGCGTCCAAACCAGCCCAGGATTCCGCGGTCTCTTACTTGCGCGGTGCGAACTACCACCGCCTTTTCGCCCAACTGTTCGCGCATCAGGCGATATGCTTCGTCGAGTGTCGCTGCCCGAATCGTATGCAATCCCGCCTCTCGTCTTTCCACGACCTATCCCTTCATCCCGCCATTCAACACGCGAAACTCAATTCATTCCGCATTCCGCACTCCGCATTCCGCATTTGCTCACCGCACTTGCCCCTCGCTTTCGAGTTTCACCGCCGGATCAATCTCATTGTAGGACAACACCACGATCTTCGGCATCAACCGTTCCACCACACGCTTGAAATGCCGGCGTACCTGCGCGGACGTGAGTACCACCGGTTCGTGTCCCGCCAGAAGCAGGCCCTCGACCGCTTGTACGGCGCTTCGAGCAATGGCATCGGCCCGCGCGGGTTCGAGCGGCAGATATTCGCCGCCTTCCGCGCGCCGCACCGCTTCCAGAATCTCCCGTTCCAGCTCCGGCGCGAGCGTCACCACGCGTAGCCGCCCCTCTTCATCCGCATACGACGCGCTGATCTGCCGAGCAAGCGCCTGGCGCGTATATTCCGTCAACACCTCCGTATCCTTGGTGCGCGGGCCAAAGTCGGCCAGCACTTCGAGGATCGTTTCCAAGTTGCGGATCGAGACCCGTTCCCGTAATAGATGCTGCAACACCTTCTGGACTTCACCCAGCGTCAACACATTGGGCAATAGCTCTTCCACCACGCTGGTCGCGGTCTTTTTCACGTTGTTGACTAGGTTTTGGACGTCCTGCCGCGTCAGCAATTCCGGAGCGCACGTCATGATGATTTCGGTAAGATGCGTCGCCAAGACCGCCGACGGCTCCACAATCGTATAGCCCAGACGCTCGGCGCGATCGCGATTCGCCTGCGTGACCCACAACGCCTGCAGCCCGAACGCCGGTTCTTTGGTCGGGATGCCTTCCACTTCCTCCTCGACCAGACCCGGGTTCATGGCCAGAAAGTGATCCGGCAGGAGCTCGTACTTGGCTACCTCCGCCTCACGGAGCCGGATGCGGTATTCATTGGGACGCAGCCGCATGTTGTCCACGATACGTACCACCGGCACCACAAACCCCATCTTGGTCGCAGTCTGTTGCCGGACGATCTGAATGCGGGTGAGCAGGTCGCCGCCCTGTTTCGGGTCCGCCAGAGGAATCAGGCCGTAACCCAGTTCGATCTTGAGCGGGTCCACGGTGAGCAGATCTTCGGTACGAGGCGCGGCTTCTTTCGCCGCTTCGGCCTGCTTCGCCGCTTCCTGGGCCCGCGCTGCCGACTCGCGCCGCACCACTGCTTGCGACGCCTGAAAGGCCAGAATACCGAGCGCCGCTGCGACCAACAAGAACGGCACACTTGGCATTCCCGGGACCAGTCCGAAGAAGGCCAGCATGACCGCGCCGACTCCGAGCGCGCGCGGGTAGCGGCCCAGTTGCCGCGCGAAATCCGCGCCGAGATTGTCTTCTGAAGCGGTGCGCGTAACAATCAAGCCCGCCGACGTGGAGACGATCAGCGCCGGAATTTGTGAGACCAATCCGTCGCCCACCGTGAGGCGGGTGTACACCTGCAGCGCCTCTTGCAGCGCAAATCCTTTCATCAGGATTCCGATAATCAATCCGCCGACGATGTTTACCAGGGTAATGATGATCCCGGCTATCGCGTCGCCACGCACGAACTTCGTCGCGCCGTCCATCGCCCCATAGAAGTCCGCTTCCCGCGCAATGTCGCGGCGCCGCGTCCGCGCTTGCTCTTCAGTAATAAGACCCGCGTTGAGATCGGCGTCCACCCCCATTTGTTTGCCGGGCATCGCGTCCAGTGTGAACCGCGCCGCCACTTCCGAAATACGCCCCGCGCCGCGCGTAATCACCACAAACTGGATCACCACCAGGATGCAAAAGATCACGAATCCCACCACGTAACTGTTGCTCGTGACAAACCCGCCGAAGGCGTCTATCACGCGGCCCGCGTCGGCATTCGCCAGCACCAGGCGCGTTGCCGCCACATTGAGACTCAGCCGCAGCAAGGTCAGCATCAATAGCAGCGAGGGGAACACCGCAAATTCGACCGGATGCTGCAAGTAGATCGTGGCCAGCAACACCGTTACCGAGATCGAGATGTTGATCGTCAATAGAATGTCGAGCAGCCACGTCGGGATCGGAATGATCAGGACGACCAGGATGGCCACCACGCAAATACCAAGGGCAATATCCTGATTTCGCGCCAGGGACCACCGCCCCCGTTCAAGTTCTGGCACCGCCTCCGCCATACCTTATCGGGACCTCATATCCTTTTCGTGAGAAACCCTACAGCCTACGGCCTTCAGTCTACGGCCTCAATGATCCGTGTCCGTTCCTGTACCTTCGCCACGCGGCGATCAATCTGATACACGAAGGCTAACACCTCAGCGACTGCGCGGAACAAGTTCTCCGGCACAACCTGCCCGACCTCGATGGTACGGTACAACAGACGCGCCAGTTCCGGCCTTTCCACTATGGGCACGTCGTGCGTGACGGCCAGTTCGCGGATGCGTTCCGCGAGTCGGCGCGCGCCTTTGGCCACCACCACGGGGGCGTCCATCTCGCGGGGATTGTAACGCAATGCCACGGCGTATCGCGTCGGGTTGGTAATCACCACCTCCGCCTTGGGCACCTCCGCCATCATGCGGCGCATCGCCATTTGTCGCTGGATTTGGCGGATACGTTGCTTGATCCGCGGATCCCCTTCAAGCTCTCGCGTCTCTTCCCGAGCTTCCTGGACGGTCATACGCAAGTCCTGCTCATGTTGCCAGCGTTGGAACAGGTAATCGAGCAAACCCAAAACTATCATCGCCAACACCACGCGCCACCACACCGCGAAGACGAGGTCCGAGAGCATCGCGGTCACGCCGAGCGGCGTCTGTTGCGGCAGGTATAGCAACTGCTCCCACCGTCCGCGAAATGTCCAATACACGATGTACGATACCAGAGCCAATTTAACGAAAGACTTCACCAACTCGACGAAGGCGCGCAACGTAAAGAACTTCTGAAAACCCGTGATCGGATTGAGCTTGTCCAGTTTGGGCGCGATGGCCTGCGGAGCAAACAGAAAACCCACCTGCGCCACGTTAATCGCCAGACCCGCAATCAGTAACAACGTCATGAGTGGCAAGGTGGCCTGGGCCGTGTACCACAGCGCCTCGATGGATAACGCTTGCAGGTTACTCCGCGTGACCAGCAATCCCGACGCATCATCCATGAAGTGCCCCATCGCCCGAACCAGCGACGCAAACGCCGGTCCGCCCAGAAACCACAATGCCAACAGCGACAGGAGCAGCATCCACGCCGCCGTCAGGTCCTGGCTCTTCGCCACGTTGCCCTGTTCGCGGGCGCGTTCCCGTTTCCGCTGCGACGCGGGGAGGGTCTTTTCGCCGCCGGACTGTTCAGGCATCGATCACCTACGACATCCCTCGAATCAGGTTGGACACATCTTTAAACATACGGCTGAACATCCCATCGAGCATGCCCACATACACTTGCATCGAGAGCGCGGCGACCAACAGGCCGAGGGCAATCGTCAACGGAAAACCCACCACAAACAAGTGGATTTGCGGGATCAGCCGGCTGAGTATCCCCAGTGTCGTATAGGCCAGCAGCATTGCCCCGGCCACCGGCGCCGCCACCAACAGTCCGTCATAGAACATCGCGCTGCCCCACGTGCTTACTTCCCGCAACAATGCGGGCCGCAGCACAAACCCGCCGATTGGAATCTTGATGTAGGAGGAGACCAGCGCCTGAATCATCAGGTGGTGACCATCCAATACGAACAGGTACAACGCGGCGATAATAAAGAACATGAAACCGAAGATGGGTACCTGCGTCTCCAGCGCCGGATTGAACACGTTCATCAACGAGAATCCCGTCTGCATATCCATGATCTCGCCCGCCACCTGGATGGCCGCGAACACCAGGGTCATCACGAACCCCATCATCAACCCGATAATAAGCTCGCCGGTCGCGATCAAAGTAAAGTGCACGGCCTCGTCGGGGAGCGGCTCGACAAGCGCCGGAAGCGTAGGCACAATCACCATGGCGCCCAGGATGGCCAAGCCGATTTTTGCTCGCGCCGGAAAATTCGCCGATCCCAGCACCGGCGCCGCCACGATCAATCCCGAAAACCGCACCAGCACCAGTAGGAAAACCTTGAGTACCTCCACTTCAAAAATCATAACTCATCCAACACACCGGAAACTGGAAACCAGGGACCAGAGACCATCTACCGCACCAGCATATGGAATTCTCCGAACATCGGCTCCACAAAATTCAAAATCACCGACACCATCCACGGCAAAAAAAGTACAAATGTCACCATCACCACCAGTATCTTGGGCACAAACGTCAACGTGATTTCCTGAATCTGGGTGACGGACTGGAAGATACTGATGATGAGTCCCACGATCATCCCCGACAGAAGCATCGGCGCCGATGCGAGCAACGTAACGAGCATAGCATCCCGCCCCAAAAAGACGACATCGTCAATAGTCACGGTTACGCCTCCGGTTTAAGGCTGACAAAAACCGTTAAAACTAATAAACCCATTAGAAATTTGCCTTGGGTCAACATACCACAACCCATTGCGGCTGTCAATGACTATAACACAACGTGTTGCCAGGTCAGGTCATACCAAACACAACGCGTCGTGGCCATTTGCAGGGACGCGGGAAGCGATCCGACGGGCGGGGATCGCAGAATAGTCGCGTCAAAGTCCGTAGCGCTTTTCTTCTGATGGGGAAATCGGTATCTTTTAGCGCTAACATGAGGGGACGGGTATGCTGACTGTGAGTGTGCTGATGGTATTGGGATTCAGTGTTCAACAACCGGGTCTCACTTGGGCGGACGCCACAGAAGTCAAAGAGCAGGGCGTGACGACCGCTGCTACCGGTGAATACGACTTCTGGGTCTGGGCTCTTGAGGACGCGCCTGTGCAGGTTCGCTTCGCCGGACGGGATTGGACCGGATGTGCCGAGCGCAAGGATCGGGATAAGCCACCGCGATACGTGTGGCTGAAGTTGGGAAGGCCGACCTTGAGTGCCGGCAAGCACGATATCGCACTGCCGCCCTCGGTCGCGTCCGTCGCGTTGAGCGCCGACCCGGCGTTTGATCCGGCAAAGGTACAGCCCGACATCCGCGTATTCGATCAACCCGAGTGCGTCGAGGATCGTCGCGTCAGTCTCGTGCGCGACACCAACACCGTATTCACCATGCCGGCCTTCGACTCGCGCAAGGAATGGGAAGCGTACGCCGCCATCCTGCGTCGCCGCATCCTGCTGTCTTCCGGACTGTGCCCGCTTCCCGAACGCACGCCGCTGAACGCGAAGATATTCGACCCGGTCGAACGCGAAGACTACATCGTCGAGAAAGTCCATTTCGAAGCCCGGCCCGGGTTTCTCGTCACCGGCAACCTCTACCGGCCCAAAGGCAAGGGCCCATATCCGGCGGTGCTTAATCCCCACGGCCATTGGCAGAACGGCCGCCTCGAAAACACCGACACCTGTTCGGTGCCCGGACGCTGCATCACGTTCGCGCGCATGGGCATGGTCGCTTTCACCTACGACATGATCGGTCGCACGGACAGCCGCCAATTCCCGCACGGCTGGGGCGGCGAGCGTGAGAAGCTCTGGGGCATCCATCCCTTCGCGATGCAACTCTGGAGCAGCATGCGCGCCCTCGATTTCCTCGAAAGCCTCCCCTACGTGGACCGGAAGCGCCTGGCGTGCACCGGCGCCTCCGGCGGCGGTACGCAGACGTTTACCCTGATGGCCGTAGACCCGCGCGTGAAGGTCGCGTCGCCCAACGTCATGATCTCATGCAACATGCAGGGCGGTTGCCAATGCGAGAACGCGCCGATACTGCGGCTCAATAACTCGAACATGGAGATCGGTGCGCTCATGGCGCCGCGCCCGCTGCTGCTGGTCTCCGCCACCGGCGACTGGACCTGGGAAACGCCCCGCGTCGAATACCCTGCCATCTCGAGTATCTACCGCCTCTACGGTAAAGAAGACCGCATCGAGAACGTCCACATTGATGCGGGCCATAACTACAACCACTCGAGCCGCGAAGCCGTATACCGCTTCTTCGGCAAATGGCTATTGAAACAACCCAAGAATTGGACCGATTTCCGCGAACCCGAGTTCCGCGTCGAGCCGGAATCGGCCCTCCGCGTTCTTCCCGGCGATCAGACCCCGCGGGGATATCCGAACAGCGAACAGATCATCGCCGCCACCATCGAGTCCAGTCGTCAAAAATGGCTAAGTATACTTCCGCGAAACGCCAATGATTTCCCCGAATTCAAGGAGAATTACGGGACAACTCTGCGCGAAGTGCTCGGCGTTGAATGTCCCGCCGGAAATGAAGTCGCCGCTCAGCGTGTGGGCGTGGAACGCCGCGAAGGGCTGCTTCTCGAACGGCTGGTCGTCACTCGTCCCGAGATCGGCGACGAAATCCCGGCATTACTCTATCGCCCTAACGACGCGCAACGCCGAGATACCGTACTGGTTGTTCATGGGGACGGAAAGGCAGCATTAGCCGACTGCGCAAAGGGAGGCCCCGGACCGCTAATCCAACAACTCCTATCGTCGGGAAAGTCCGTCATGACTATAGACGCGTTCCTCCTTGGCGAGCATCACTCCCCGCAGGCGCGCACCACACGAAAGACCGGTAGGTTCCCGGATACGTTTCTGCCCACCGACACCGGCTATCGGGTTCAAGACGTCCTCACCGCCCTCGCCTACCTGCGTTCCCGCCGCGATCTCTTCGGCACGGTAGACCTCGTCGGCCTCGCCAACGGCGGGATGTGGTGTCTACTCGCCGGCGCCGTGGATGGCAAAGTTCGTCGTCTAACAGTAGATGCCAATCGCTTTCCCGTGAACGACGACGAGGCCTGGGTCACCAAGTACTATGTCCCCTGCATTCGAAGCATCGGAGACATCACTACGGCGTCGTACCTGCTCGCGCCCACCCCATTATGGGTCATTAATGCCGGCGAGCCATTCGACGTTTCCGGGTTACGCAATGCATACCCGCTCGCGCAGACCGATTCGTTGCGCGTGACCGATGCCCCGGCCGCCATGGATGAACTGGCCGCTTGGCTGGATTGAGCGTCGGTCGCGCCCATGGACCAGCCCCGCGATTCCTTGATTCACGTCGGGGACCTCCATTTCTGGCAGTTCGTGATCAATCCGTTCCGCCTACTCAATAAACGCTTCCTCGGCAACCTCAACGTCCTATTTCGCCCCACGCGTCAATACGCCATCGAAATGGCCGAGCCCTTTGCCGAATCGCTGGCGGCCACCGGTATCAAGCAAGTATTGCTCACCGGCGACTTCACCTCCACGTCCACCGATGCCGAATTCGAGATGGCGCGCTCGTTCGTAGACCGCTTAGCCTCGCACGGAATGGACATCACGCTGCTC
>JACQVH010000171.1 GCA_016209895.1 Candidatus Hydrogenedentota bacterium
ACTCCCGTCCTGCCCGAAGAAGCGGACTTTGGGGATGCCCCGGACGATGCGGCCGATGGCGGAAAACATTTCGGGGCCGACACGGGACATTATCCGACGCTTCGCGAATCCAACAATGCCAGGCTCGCGGGACGTACCGGGCCCTTCCACAACACGACCGGCGAGGAAATCCTGGGGGATGCCGTGGATGAGGAGCAGGACGCGAACGTGGTGGACAACGACTTGCATGACGATGGTTTCCGCGGGTTCTCGTTCGACCCGGCCGGACTATTGTTCGGATTGCCGATCTCTACCTTCCCGCACTTCAAGGTGAAAATCCCCGCAGGCGTTCCGCCGGGAACGCGGTATCTCAACGTCGCAATTGACCTCGACAAAAATGGCCGGTGGGCGGACGTCGAGCCCGACTTTGGCGGGTGGGAGTGGGTCGTCCGCAATGCTGAAATCAACCTCATACCAGGAGACGAAGCGGTGATCACGCCAGTCATACCGACTGCCCCCGCTTTTGTGCAGTCGTTCGGCTATGGCGTCACACTGGGCGAATTCGGGTATTCCACCTGGCTACGGGCCACGCTCACTCGGGACCCGGAAAATATCTCCGAGGTCCTTTTCGGCGATTCCGGATGGGATGGCAGCGGGCCCGACGGCGGCTTCGCTTTCGGTGAAACGGAAGATTACTTCTTCCGGGGAATCGGCGGTGGCGAAGGTGAGGGAGAAGGTGAAGGCGAGGGCGAGGGCGAGGGAGAAGATAAGAGCGACGTGTACATTAAATGGTTCCCGCGCCTGGTCTTTGTACGGAATCAAGGCGGGATATTCTGCATCCTTGTCTGCAACCCAACGAGTGTGCAGCAGCATGTCGAGATTACCTGGAATTTGGAGAAAGGCAATGTGGCAATCGGGCCGGGAACTCAGCAGGAAGGCCCGGTACCGGCCGATATTCCACCGAATTCGTGTAAGTGGGTGTGCTTCTTCGTGAAGTGGAAAGTGGAGGCCGGAACCGAACCTCGCGAGGACACGGGAACGCCGGTCATCGATCCGCCGTTTTCTACAACGATCACATTCCGAGAAGAAACGGGAACTTCCTTTTATGGCCAACTGCTGGTCGCCAGCCCCGGCGGGACGAAGCTGATGGCGCCGCGCGACTATGGCAATACCGCGCCGTTAGATGGCGTGGCCATCATTGAGGTGGAGAGTATTCCGAACTCGACGACCATCAGCAGCCCGAAACGATTGTCGAACGACGTGACGTTGGAAAAGGTATTCTACGCGGTGGATGTTAGTCCGGGCGGCGCGTCCTGGGTCGCGCCCGCTTTGCTGGACCAGCCGTTCGGGCCGCAAATGGCGGCGGCGGCCGGAGTGGCTTCCACGGTTGCGGTTCCCGCTCGATATAACAACGTATTGGGCGTTTGGGAGCCGATTGCGCCTTGGTACGTGGACCGCGTGGACGGGACGTGCAGTTGTGAGGTTTTGACTGCCGCGATGTACGGAATTGCCGGGTCTCTGGACGCAGATCAGGACGGTTTGCCGGATTCCTTTGAGACCGCGAACAGCATGAATCCAAACGATCCTGTGGAGGGCGCGCAGGATGCGGACGGGGACGGATTGAGCAATCGGGACGAAATATTCTACGGCGCAGAATTCGACGATCCGGATACCGATGACGACGGAATCCAAGATGGTCCTGAGGCGGACAACGGACTCGATCCCACGAGCGCCGCAGATGCGGGACTGGACCCCGATAATGACGGTCTCACTAGCCTGGAAGAAATCAACGTTCACCACTCGAATCCGCGCAATGCCGACACCGATGGCGACGGGCTAGACGATGGCGTCGAGGTAGATAATGGTCTCGACCCTGCCAACCCCAACGACGCGACCGGTGATGCCGACCAGGATGGACTGAGCTCGCGCGACGAGATTCTGACCCATCACACGGACCCGCGTGACCCGGACAGCGACAACGACGGCTATTATGACGGCTTCGAGATCGAGCACGTTACGGACCCGTTGAACGGGGCAAGCGCGCCCCCGCCGTCGGACGTGCCGGGCGACGTCAATCTGGACAACGCGGTGAACGCAGTGGACGTCCAGTTGGTGATCAATGGCGCGTTAGGGATCGGGGTGCCGGTTCCGACGGACTTGAACAGCGATGGTCAAGTGGATGCAGTGGACGTGCAACTGAGCATCAACTTCGCACTAGGGCTCGCGCCGTAGGCCGGGTTTCTCAGCGAGCCATAGGCGGGTCTGGGGCGAGATGTCTTTGCTGTGACCATTGTGAAAGCCTGCTTCCTGTGTCCAGCCCTTGACTTCCGAGAAGGAATAGGTGTCGCCTTCGCCGGTGGCAATCAACATTCGCAACGCGAACAAGAGGCTGAACGGCGGGCCGGAACGATCGTCGTCGGTTAAGAAATCCTTAATCACGAGCAGGCCGCCCGGTTCGAGCGCGTCAAAACACTTGCGGACGAGCGCGCGGTTGGTCGCCGGTCCGAAACTATGGATGATGTTCGAGACGAATACAGCGTCGTAGCCGCGGCCCAATTCATCCGTAACTAAGTCCCCTTGACGATAATCTATGCAGTCCTGCAACCGAGCGGCGGCCACCTGTTCACGGGCGATTGCGATCACTTCGGGTCTATCGAAAACTGTGGCCTTCAGGTTCGGGTTGGCTTTTACAAAGGCGATGCTGTACGTCGCCGGTCCGCCGCCGACGTCCAAGAGACGGCTTCGGCGCGAGAAATCAACGACCTTCAGCACTTCTTCGGCGCTGAACTTCGCGATATCGCTCATTCCGAGGATGAAGGCGCGCAATTCTTCCGGCGTGCGTTCATCGCGCCCGGACACGGCCGCGCCGGTGCGCAACGACTCATCGAGACGCGCCCATAGGACCGCGGTGTTCCGGTTGTGACTGATGATATGACCCTGATAACCCGGACGGCCGGGAACAAGACAGGCCGAAGCCATAGGGGTGTTGCGATAGGTTTCTCCGGTCTTGGCGACGAGACCCAACGCGACAAGGCCGTTCAAGAGCATTCGGGTAGCGCGGGCATCCCAGCCTTGTTTGGCCGCGACATTTTCGGCCGGCACCGGTTGTTCCAGATGCGCGAATACACCGGCCTCATTCGCCGCGAAGAGTACTTGAGATTGAAGAAAGCCGGTCGCGATCGCGTTGACCCGTTCCGCCCATTCCCGGAGTTCGTTCATTGATCCTCCCTTAATGAATAGCCGCTCACACCGTGCGCGACAGCAGATTCAGGAACTCGGCGCGGGTGGCGGCTTCGCTGCGAAAACTGCCCAAGACGCTGGACGTGGTCATGATCGAATTTTGTTTTTCCACGCCGCGCATCATCATGCATAAATGCCGGCATTCGAGCACGACCCCGACGCCTTCGGCGTCCGTGGCGGCCAGGACTTCCTCGGCGATCTGCTCCGTCAGACGCTCCTGGATTTGCAGACGTCGCGCGTAGCAGTCCACGATCCGGGCCAGTTTACTTAGACCCAGCACCTTGTGGCGCGCGATATAGCCAATGTGGCAGCGGCCAAAGAACGGCAGCATGTGGTGCTCGCAGAGACTGTACACTTCGATGTCGCGCGAAATGATCATATTGTTGGCGAAGGCTTCGAAGACTGCGCCGTTTACGACTTCTTTAATATCCATCCGATAGCCCGAGGTAAGATATTCGACGACCCGTGCGACCCGCTCCGGAGTCTTGAGCAATCCTTCCCGGTCCGGATTCTCGCCGATTTCGGCAAGTAGCTCTCGAACCAGTTCTGCTACACGTTCTACGTTCATTAAGCCAACCTCTCTTTCACCTGCTCGGTGAACTCCGGCAGGGGAATCATGTCGTGTCGATCGCAGTTCGTAAGCACCTCCGCCAATCGCTCTCCCGTGTCCGGGAGCACCGTATCCGGCGCCAATTCGAGCAGGGTCTTGGCCAGAAACGCCCGCGCCCGCAGGTCCGGATCGGGAAGCCGGAGTTCCGGGGTGCGCAATACGACGTCGTCATATAACACGACGTCCAGATCGATGGTTCTCGGGGCATACTTGTCCGTGACACGGTTCCGCCCGAGTTTCGCTTCGATCGGATGCAAGACTTGCGTCTTCAACACCTGCGGGTCCAGGTCCGTTTCCACTTCGCACATGCCGTTCACAAACGCCGGTTGCCCGGGCCGATTGACGGGCGCGGTATGATAGAAGGTGGACACGGAGCGCAGGGTCACGGCTCGGGCCAACATGGACACCGCATCGAGGATGTTCGTTTCCGGATGGATGTTCGAGCCCACAGAGATGAACGCTTTAGGCATCGGCCCCGGTTTCCCGTTCCCGTTCTATTTCGACGGCCACGCTACGGGCAAAGCGCAACGCGCCGGGTTTGTCCACGCATACCTCGACGCGCTGCACGCGTGGGTCTTCGAGACATAACTCCGCAACCTCTTCCGCCAGCCGTTCCACCAGATTGTATTGTCGTTGCTCGACCGCCCGCAGAATCCTTTTCTTTACCTGTTTGTAGTCCACCGTGTCGGCGATCAGATCGCTACGACCGGCCTGGCGCAAATCGGCGTGCAAGGTAACGCTGATGAGGACATCTTGCTTCTCGCGCTGTTCATCGGGATAAATGCCAACGATGCACCGCACCAGTAGGTCCCGGATGTGGATTCTGTCGAATGGGCGCTCAGCCATATACACTCCCACGCAGGTGCCGTCCGCCATCTACAAAGACAACCTGACCCGTCACAAATTCACTCCGCAGCAGAAAGAGCACGGTATCGGTTATATCCTGGGCGCTTCCGTGGCGCTCGAGGGGATTGGTTGAAGCCAATTCCGCCAGGTAGGATTCATCCTTGCCTTTCGGCGGCAGGATCAGACCGGGCGCCACGGCATTGACGCGAATCGTGGGCGCGAACTCGAGGGCCATCATGCGGGTCAGCGAGAACAACATCCGCTTGCTGAGATGATAGGACGCGTGGTCCTTGTCATAGTCGGTAATGCGCGCGTCCAGGAAGTTGATAATAGCGCCCTCGCGACCCTGCTGCGTCAACCATCGGGCCAAGAGCAGCGGAGCCACCGCATTCACGCGGATATCTTCGAGCAGTTCCTCGGTCGGAAAGACCGCCAACTGCGATTCCGGAAACACGGCCGCGTTGTTTATCAGGAAGTCCACCGGTCCGGCGGCGGCATTGACCCGAGCGCCCAGCGACTCCACGTCACTCGCACGCGACAGATTAGCGGCTATAGTCCACGCCTTTACACCAGCTTGGCGAATCTCCGCTGCCACTGATTCCGCGTCGGATAAGGCCGTGTGGTAGTGCACCACAACGTTTACGCCCTCCGTTGCCAATGCCAATGCCGTGGCCCGGCCCAACCGTTTCGCGGCGCCCGTGATCAGTGCCGTTTTTCCTGATAATGGTATCATAGGTTCAGCGAGAAGCGCGCCCCTTGCATTCTACCATTGAACACCCTCTTGCTCGACCCAATTCCCCCGTTTGGTTACAGGGCAATTATACGAAAGGCGAGCGATGGGCGCCACGCCACTTTTTCCATGGACCAGATGGATTCCATGGAGAAAACCGGACGGAGCCGCCCGGAAGGCGGCGTTGATGAACTTAACGGACGAAGTCGAGGAGGGAAGGTTGAATCACGCGGGCGGCGGCGCTGAGAGCGGCCTGGAACGCGTTGCTCTGTGCGTTCAGATTGAGAACGACTTCGGCGAAGTCGGCGTCAATGCTGTCCGATAGCACACTGCGGAGTTGTTGAATGCGGTCCTCGGTGTCGGTGGTGATGCGTTCCACGCGATTCTCAACGGCGCCGACGCGCGCGATCCCTTGAACCACTTGATCGCGAGCCGTCTCCAGTTCGGCGAGCCGGACGTTTTGGAGGCTGGATTGATCGCCGGAGCGGAGCTCATCCCGGATATCAATCAGGAGTTGGAAGATATCCTGGGGGGACTGAAAGACGTCGGGCCCGTTTTCGTTGATGCTGAGGCTGATGCCATCCGAAACCTGGACTAGAATGTCTTCGTCATTTCCGTTGTACGTAATGGCCGTGATCTCACCCTGAACATTGCGTGTCGCGGTATAGGCGGGCGCGGTCGTGCGGGTGCCCGCGAAGATGCTCCGGCCGCTGGTCTGGTGATTGGCAGTATCGAGCACGTTTTCGAGAATCTGGTTAATCTCTTCCGCGAGGGTCTCGAGTTGGTCCTGGCTGAAGGTGCCGTTAGCGCCCTCGACGGTTAGTTCCATCGTACGCTGAAGGTTGTTCAGTACCGCCTGAAGGCTGGCATCAGTTTCGAGGAGATGCGGGTTCACTTCGGTGATATTGTCGAGATACTGTTCGCTGCGCGCGATGGCAGCGCGGGCGTTGATGGCGCGCCGGGCGTCAATCGGGTCATCGGAGGGAGAATTGACGCGGAGGCCGGACGCTAACTGCTCCTGCAATTGGAGAATGCGGCGCGATTGCGCGTTGAGATTGCTCAGCACCCGCTGAACCATCAACCCTTGGGTTACGCGTAGGACAGCCATTGCTTGTTTCTATCCTCGATGGTCCAGTACCAAGGCGGGATTCTGCGGGGGGGCCTCTCCCCCTCCTTGCGCGTCGTACGCCGGGCCGGCCAGCTTCTGCGTCCCAGTGAAGGTGTCCAGACAATCCTGCACGGTACGTAGAGAACGCCGAAGCACACGGGCATTGGAACGGACGGTTTGCCGCGCAGTGAGGGCCGTTTCTTGCAATCGGACTTGGGCGTGGCATAGGCGGGATTGCCAGGGTTCGGCAGAAGACTCAATTATCTCGGAAAGGGTAAGTGATTTGCGGGATAGGCCGAGGTCTGTAGCCAGTCGGTCTAGGAGAGACCGGCGTTGTTTTTCGCCTTGGGCCGCGTCACGCGCCAGCGCCTCGAGTGCGGCCGTTCGGGCTGCCAGGAATTCGAGATCGTGGCCCAACAACGCCTGCTGTTGATCTCGACAGACGCGCAGGATGGTTTCCTGCCGCTCGAGCTCGTCCTCGAGCGAATTACACAACGTTTCCATCAAGTTGTTCATGGTTATCCACCAGGCCCATCCAAGCTATCGGCAGATCGGGGAAGAACTTAAGCGTGGCCGCGCAATGCGTTAACGGTAGGTCCGGTTGCATCCAGTCGGGTCTGTATTTCGGCCATGCGGAGTTGCTCGGCCATGTGTTTGGCAATTCCGAGTTGGCCGCTTTCCGCCATTTCGCCGCTGAAAACGTCGTCCAGCATTTCTTCGAAGATTCGCTGCGCAGCGCCCCCGTCCAACAGCGGGTCGCGCGGGACCGTCTTGCGCATTTCCTGGAGCAGCGTGAACGCGAAATAGTGTTCGAGTTCTCGTAGGGCAATTTGCTTGCGCGCAGTCTCGTCCATTTGCGGTAATTCGAGTCCGGTGGGTCCGGCCGCCAATGGGTTGATGTAGAGCATCACATGATCTCGAGGTCGGCTTCGAGGGCGCCGGCTTCGCGCAGCGCCTGGAAGATGGCGATCATGTCGCGCGGCGTCACCTTCAGCTTGTTCAGGGCCATCGCGACGTCGCCGGCCGACGTGCCTTGGACCGGCATCAGGTAGGCTTCCACCTCCTGGGCCCGCACCTCGGCCACTTCCGCTTTCACGGTTTCGCCTTTTGGACTGAACGGCGCCGGTTGGGAAATAACGGGCGTGATGGCCACGGTGATGGTCAGGCCGCCGTGGGCGACTTGACAGGGATTGATCATGACTTCCCCCCCGACCACGATGGTTCCGGTGCGCTCGTTGATGACCACGCGCGCCAACAGGCTGGTTTGGACGTCGAGGTCTTGCAGGGCCGCGATAAAGGACACCAGGTCGGGTCTGAACTCCGGCGGAATCTGGACGTTGACCGTACCTGCGCCCAGGGCTTCCGCCAGCCCCGGCTCGTATTTGGTGTTGATCATTTGCCGAATATTGTTGGCAGTGGTGAAATCCGGACGCTTGAGCAGCAGGGTCACGCGCTCGCCGTCGGTAATCGTCGAAGGCACTTCCCGTTCCACGTAGGCGCCCATCGGGACACGCCCGGCGGTAACATGGTTTTTGCGCACGCCGGTACCGCCACCGGTTTCAACATTGAAACCGCCCACGGAGATCGGACCCTGGGCCACCGCATAGACTTCGTTATCCGCCCCATAGACCAAGGTGTCAAGCAGCGTACCGCCTTCCAGACTCTTGCAGTCGTAGATCGAACTGACCTGCACGTCAATGCGCGTGCCTTCCTTGGCGAAGGGCGGCAGCACGGCGGTCACGACGACTACCGCGACGTTGTCCGACTTGAGGTCCTTAGCATTAAGAATCTCGATATCGAGCCGGTCCAGCATCCGCTCCTGGGCCCGGAGGGCGGCGTCGGTCTTGTCGCCGGTGCCGGCGAGTCCGACCACCAAGCCTATGCCTTTGAGACTGTTCCCGCGGGCACCCTGGACCTCGCAGAGATCGCGGAGGCGTACGGCAAACGCCGGTTCGTTCAGGCTCAGAACTGCGGAAATCAGCAGCAGCAACGACAAGGCTTTGGCGCGGGTGGGTGCTATGGCAGCACGAAAACGAGAGACCGTTTTACGGAACTTATAAGACCTATGGGACATATGCGACCTCAGAATGGGGAAAACCAATCGAGAATCCGTGTCAGGATGCCACGCCGCTGGTTGTTCCAGAGCGGTCCGGCGCCCTTGAGTTGTACCACCGCATTGGCGATCTGTCGCGATTGGATCGTATTACCCGGCGCGACGTCCTTGGCGCGAATCAGTCCACTCACGTGCAGCGTCGAATCCTCGCGGTTCACAGTTACTTTCCTCTCGCCTTCGATCCGCAGCGTTCCGTTGTTAAGCACCTCAGTCACCACACAACTCAGATTCGTAACCAGCCGGTTTTTCCGTTTGGTGTTGCCGATGGTGCGGTGTTCGTTTTCGACGTCAATGTTCCAATTCGGGAGCTGCTCTTGGGGGATAATATTAAGTCCGCCCTTCGTTTCCGCGACCAGAAATTGGTTGGCGGCGACGGGGGCTTGCGCTTCGATCTCGGACTCTTTGCGGGTATTGGTATTGGAGTCGGTCTGGGCGTCAATGGTTTCATTGACCGTCACGGTGATGATGTCGCCGATTGTAAACTCGGGCCGTCTATTGGAGATGAGCGAACCCTTTTCGGCGGCGCGCCGGCTGAACAACGAATCCGCCCACACGACGTTGGCGGCCAATCCCAAAATCAAAATCCAACGAATATACACGACGCTTCTCCTCAGTCCACGACGACGGTACCGTCTTTTCGGACTACACCTTGAAACATCTCTTTCGATTCGAGGGTCGCGCACGGCACCAAGTCGCCTTCACGACCATCGGCCAAGGCGCGGGCGCGAGCGCGCACGACCAGAGCGCCGTAGGACACTTCCACGGAAACTATCTGGTTTCGCTTCACTAGCTTGGGCGCTTCGACTTGCCGCCGTGAAATCAATTGGCCGGTGAAGATTGACGTTTTCGCAACGGCGCCGATGAGATCAGCGGGGCGTGTGAATCCGGCTTCTTTTGAGACACCCAACGTGCGACGTTCCGTGGTCAAATCCGCCTGAGAAATTACCGCGCCGCGCGGAATGTCCTGAGCCGCTACGACCACTTCCCCGTAAGCTTGGATCGTTGCCTTACAAAGCAGCGCCTTCTTTACGGCCCCATCCACGACAAGTTCACCCCGAAAAACTTCGGGGCCTACCCAGCCATACTCGGGATTCGGCATCCATCGAATCGCCACTTGGCCGTCGGGAAGAATTTCCGACTTGGCCGGAGGATACACGTCTACCGTCGCGTCGGCGGCATCCCACGGCATTTGCGTCGCGATAAACTCGCGCAGGTCTTCCGCGATCACTTCCGGCGTCAACTCCAGACTGAGCGTAGTGGCTCGTACCGATTTCGCGCCTTGCACCTCCATATTGGACACATCCACGCCGGTATTTTGAATCCGGGAGAGCAACAACGCGGCGTCCACAATTTTGGCGTTGCCCGGAGTCGCCGCCGGACCGACGTCGAGCTCCGCCAACGTCGCTGCGTGCTCGCCGCGGAGCTCCGCAATCTCGCCCAAACGGATTTTCGGGCCCTTGACCAGCGCCTCGTCCTTGATTGTTACCGTGTCGGGCCACACCGCCCACGTGGCGAGCATCAGCGGTACCGTAGCTAGTAGCTTTGAGAACATGGATAGTTTCCGGTTTCCGGTTTCCGGTTTCCAGTTGCGGTTGCTCGTTGCTCAGTACTCACGGCTCATTGCTCATTGCTACCTTCTGACATTATTGGCCAGTTGCAGCATTTCATCGGAAGCCTGAATCACTTTCGAGCTGGCCTCATACGCGCGCTGTGCGATGATCAGATTCAAGATTTCCTCGACCACTTGGACGTTCGAGTTTTCCAGGAATCCCTGTTCGAGGGTCCCGATGCCATTCAAGCCCGGCTGGCCGGTGACCGGCGCGCCCGAGGCCTGGGTCTCTAACAGCAGGTTGCGGCCGAGGCGCGCATCAAGCCCGGCCGGATTTACAAACCGCACCAACTGCAGCGTACCGACGTTTTGCGGCGTCGGGCTGCCCTGTACCAGTGCGGACACGACACCGTCCGACCCGACCGTCAATTGGATAAAGTCGGTGGGAACACTGATGCCGGGTGTCAGAGGATAACCGTCCACGGTCACCACTTGGCCATTCTGATCAATCTTGAAATTCCCGTCACGGGTGTACGCGGTGGTGCCATCCGGCAACTCCACTTGGAAAAAGCCGTCCCCTTCAATGACCAAGTCGAGGGGATTGCCGGTCTGGATCAAATTGCCTTGGCTGAACAATTTGGAGATCGAGGCCGGACGCACGCCGTGGCCAATTTGGATTCCCTCGGGAATGGTATTTCCCGCGGCCGTCTCGGTGCCTGCCGGTTTGATGGTCTCGTAGAGCAAGTCCTGGAAATTGACTTTACTCTTTTTGAAGCCCGTGGTGTTCACATTCGCCAGGTTGTGCGCGATGGTGTCTATGTTGAGTTGCTGGGCGATCATGCCCGTGGCCGCTGTGAACAGTGCGCGAATCATCGGTTCATTCTCCCCTAGACCGGCATCCCGACCTGGTTGATAAGTTGCCCCAAAGTGTCGTCGTAACTGGTGATCACCCGTGAATTGGCGGCGTACGCGCGTAACGCCAGGACCATGTCCACCATCTCGCGAGGTAATTGAACGTTGGATAGCTCGAGCGACTTCGGCACGACCCGTGTGTCTTCGGCGGCGGTTTGAGCGGCCGTGTCTGAGGCGGTATAGAGAGTCTGGCCCTGGCGAGTCAGGAGGTGCGGCTCCGCGAATTCGACAAGTCGAAGCTGTCCCACAACGGTGCCGTCCACGAGCACCGCGCCGGTGCCGTCAATCTCGAGGGCGCCGCCTTCAATGGTGATGAGCCCGCCACCGCTACTTTGGAGTGGAAAGCCATCTTCCGTGGTAAGGTGACCACTGTCGTCAATGGTGAACTTGCCGTTGCGCGTGAATCGGTCGCCTTGGGGAGTGGTCACGGCGAGGAAGCCCGGACCGATGAGCGCCACGTTCAAGGGATCGCCGGTTGTGATAACCGGGCCGGGCGCATGATCGGAGTAGGTTTCGATGGTCTGGATGCCGCCGCCGGGGCCTTTTTGTTGGTCCCAGAGCGCCGGGCTGGCCAATTCGTTCAGGAATAACTCGTAGAAACCTTTCTGGACCGCTCGCTGGCGATGAAAGCCGGGAGTGGATGCGTTGGCGATATTATTGGCGATCACGTCCTGCCAATGATCGACTGCCATGATGCCGGTGGCTGCGGCGTATAACCCCTGGATCATCGCGTCCCTCCGCCTAAAGATACTTGGTCTCTGCGCAGGGCCGGACTCGATCCACCACCTTCACCACAGCGACGGTGAGAAACGACCAAACGAATTTGGGCAAGCTCGAAGCCCGGCCTTCTGCGCACTTGAGGCCGGTTAGGGAGGCGCAAGGCGTGTGCCAATTGGATGATACGGGGTAAGTTCTTTGTTCAACGGAGGTTATGACGGTATCGCTCCGCTCGAAGGAGCGCCGAAAAGGTAATACTTTCCGGCGCTGGGAATTTTATTCATGGTGGCCGCCATGACTGCGTAGGAACACCGAAAGACGGCCCAGTGCTCATACTTGCTTGGGTGAGAAATGCGAAACGCTCTTGATTTTGCGTCAACTTACCTCTACCATTCGGTTTCGGTCTGGGTAAAGCCAGGTAACGACTATGAGGACTGTGGCCGAAATTCGACTGGAGCCAGAGATACGGCGGGCGCTTCAAGCTCTTCGGGAGCAGGCGACTGCCGAATTCGAGATTCGCAGGATAATTCTTTACGGTTCGGCCGCCCGCGGTGATACCGACGAAGAGTCCGACCAAGACGTGCTTGCGCTAACTCGCCGACCGTTGACCAGGGCGGACAAGGATAGGATTTCCGAGATCGCCTTTAACATAAACTTCGAACATGGAACTAACCTTTCGGTTCTGGTCATTGATGAAAACGCTTGGGACGCTGGGCTTTACTCGGTTATGCCTTTCCATAGCGAGGTCCTTCGTGACGGAGTTGCCGTGTGAACTCCGATCGTTTGCTTTCACAAGCCATTCACCATTGGTGGTCTATGGCGGAAGAAAGCCTGAATTCAGCCCGTCGGGAGTTGCAAGCCAAAGCGCTCCATTCGGCGGTCAATCGAATCTACTATGCCGCGTTCTACGCGACCAGCGCGGCTCTTCTTCAGAAACGCCAATCGTTCAAGAAGCACAGTGGGGGACGCGTCGCCTTTCATCGAGAATTTATTCGTGCCGGTGTTCTAGACGTATCCTGGGGCAAATTCTATGATAAGCTTTTTCAGGTGCGCCAAGAGGGCGATTAGATGGTTTTCAGCGAATTTGACAGTGACTACGTTCTCACTTTAGTGCAGAATTGTGCCAAGTTTCACGAGGCGCTCCGGCCCGTGATTCCTGCCTTGGATTCGAGCAAATAAAATGCACCAGACGGCGGCTGACGAAGGGCTTCATCAGTGATGCGTGGCAATTTCACGATACTCTGTCACAATGCATTTTGGTTTCAGGGCGCGCCGTTTCCGTCGGATTCGCCGGGAGAACCCGTGGCTGAAATCCTGGCAGAACTTCTGGAGTTGTATCGGCGTATCAGTCCCGATGTTGTCTGTCTACAGGAAATTCAGGATCAGCAGACTTTTGCGCGGCTGGCCGAAGCACTTCGTCTGGGAGGGAGCTACTGTCCCGGCGGCCATTATCCGCAGTACGGGGGCGCAATGTTCTGGAAGACAGGCCGGCAACTGGCCGATTCGCAAACGCATGGACTCCGCACACAGCGACTCTGGCAGGTGGCGGAAGTGGGGCCGGCACACAGCCTCCCGCTGACCGTCTGCAACATCCACCTCACCTCGAACCGGCACTTGGGAGAGGCCATGGCCGCTTGTGCCCGCATTGATGATCTCCGCCAGCCCCTGGAATGGAGCGAACCCCCGCAAGTCATGGTCGGGGATTTCAACGAAGGATCGCGCGGGTCGGTGAGCGCCTATCTCTATCAGCACGGCTACACGGACGCCGCGTTCTTGACAGGAAACACCACAGAATCCACGGGTGTGGGCAAAGCCCGTAGCGATCAAATCTGGGTGCACGAGAGTGTCGTCGAGCGCGTTTGCGAATTCACCATCGTCGGTTGGGATACGCTGCGCACCGACCATCCCGGCAAGGAGTACCTCAGCGATCATCTGCCGCTGTACCTCACCATCAAGTAGGCCATTTCGCGAAACGAGGGGGGAGGTATGAAGTGTGAATTGTGAAGTATGAAGTCTGAAGTATGAAGTATGAGTTTTGCGCCCTCGTCAGGATGGAAGGGCTAGAAGAGGGGTGGTTTTGCGAGACGAGGGGTGATCAGTTGTCAACTTATAC
>JACQVH010000166.1 GCA_016209895.1 Candidatus Hydrogenedentota bacterium
CCTCCGGCAAAGATGCGCCGGAGGAACGCTTCGACCACGACGACAAATACAAAATGATGGCCGTGGTCCGCGCCACCCCAAAGACCTGCCTCGCGTTCAAAGTGCTCGGCGCGACCCGCCTCTGCGATTCCCCCGAACAAGTCCGCGCCGCCTTCGCCACCGTATACCAGGGCATCAAGCCGCAGGACGCCATCGTCGTCGGCATGTTTCCCAAATACCGCGACCAAATCGCCGAAAATGCTCAGTTCGCCCGGGAAATCTTGGAAAGCCTGCAACCGGCTACAGTCTGATTGCGAATGGCTCGAGAGTGAGTTACCCTTGTGTGGGATTCGGAGGCGTGGCGTGAGTATTTCCGTCGTTCAAATGGAAGTCCCAGCAGCGGAATCGGTGAGCGTAACTGATGACACGCTTGCCGTGGATTTGAGTGACGGAAGGACCATTTCCGTGCCTCTCGCATGGTTCCCTCGCTTGGTGCACGGCAGACCCAAGGAGCGTAAACGGTGGCGCCTCATAGGCCGGGGTCAAGGAATCCGCTGGGAAGACCTTGACGAAGATATCAGCGTGAAAGGACTGTTGGCCGGCCGACCTTCCGGTGAAAGCCAATCCTCATATCAGAGATGGTTGGAGCACAGAAGAGAGCGCTCGGCTCCGCGTCCGCCGCCATCTCGCAAACGCCTCACGGCGTCACCGCGACCATAGCCCCGATTTCCAAATCGGGATCACGGCGTTCCTCACACCGCCATTGCGTTCAACTTCTGCTCGTCGAGTTCCATGCCGAGGCCGGGCCCGCTGGGAACGGTGAGGCGGCCATTCTTGAATTCCAAGGGGTTCTTGAACAGGCCGTTCAGGGGACTGTCCAGCCCGCCGTGATCGAATTCCTGGGCCATGTCGTTGGCCACGAACACCGAGGTGAAATGTAGGTTCGCGGCCGTGCCGATCGTCGGCTGCGTTTGGTGCGGGCACAATAATTTGTGGTGAGCCGAGGCCAACGTCGCAATCTTCACGGCCTCCGAGATGCCCGCGCACTTCACCAGGTCCGGCTGCATGATGTCCGGATTCGCAATCTGGATCAGGTCGCGGAACTGCCACCGCGTGTATTCGTGCTCGCCCGCCGCTACCGGCACGTCCACCGCGTCCACCACCTTCGCATACCCCGCGTAGTCGGTCTGCGCCACGGGCTCCTCGTAATGAATCACATTAAACTTGGCGATCTCATTGCCTACCCGGATCGCAGTTTGCACCGAATAGCCGTTATTCACGTCGTACTTCAGCTCGATTTCATCTCCAATTGCGCGCCGCACCGTGGACAGCGTCTCCAAATCCTTTTTCACGTCCGCATCCGGCACCGTCGGCCCATAATCCATCCGAATCTTGACGGCCGTGAAGCCCTGCGCCACGGCCTTCTCGGCGCGTTGCGCCATCTCTTTCGGAGTATTGTGCGCGCCGCCCCCGATGCTCGCGTAAACGCGCACGCTGTCTCGCCGCTTCCCGCCCAGCAGTTGATGGATTGGCAGGCCCGTTGCTTTGCCCAAGATGTCCCACAGCGCGATGTCAATCCCGGCGATGGTCTCCGGCTGGAGGCCCATCACGCCTTGCTTATAGGTGCTGAAGTAGGCCTTCTCCCAGCAGCGCTCGATGTCTAACGGGTTCATGCCCGTCAAAAGCTTCGAATAGACGTTTTCGATGAGATGCGCCGAGGCCGGCGCATTCATCGGGCTCACTTCGCCGATGCCCGTGATGCCCTCCGACGTTCGCACTAGCACAAAACATTTCCCGCCTTTCAGCAGGTGTGGTTCGATACTCATAATCTTCATTGACGAGGCAGCGGTGGCAACGGGCATGATTGGACTCCCCATAGTTAACGTGGCGGCGCCGGCCAGTACGCCGAGACGACAAATGAATTCCCTTCGCGTGCATCCGGCGGTCTGAACTCCGCCGCTTCCAACGAAAGATAAAGACATTGTTGGTTCCTTATCGGAAAAGGCACCATAGCGCAACCCGCAAAGCGTTGCAATTCCTTCACGTCAGGATTACGATGCAGACTTTATCCCGAGTATCATGAGTGGTGCCGCACATATGGCTTACTACCGGTGCTTTATTTGTCACCCTGCGATCCTTTTCTCGGCCATCCTATTCTTTTTCGCCTGCCGTTCTGTCAGCGCCCACGAAGACCTGGGTGAACTGGTCCAGCACCGGCTCGACTTCAACATCGGTCTTGAAAACGTAGACATTTGTGTGGACTTAACTTTTCACGCCGCGCTCGCCCGCACCGAGCGGCTTCGCGCTGACATCAACGGCGACGGCGAACTATCCGGTCAAGAGACGACCGGATACTTGAAGCGCGTGGCTGAGGAAACTGCCGCCGGGATTCAACTCAGAGTTAATGACTGCGAGCTCGCGGTTGTGCCGCTCTACGAGCCTCAAGTAGACTGGCTCCAGGATTCCCAGGCCGGATCGCATTCGCTGACCTTGTCGTTGTTCTATTTTGTGCGGACGCCGCCGGTGAAGACCTCGGAAGTGGTCCTTCAGATCAAAGACCGTCTTTGGCCGAACGCGGCCGCGATGTGTCTGGTGGAAGCGCAGGGTCAAAAGGACATGCGCGCAACGGTCCTCCACGATTTTGAGGCTCTATCTAAGCCCGGCCAACCCCGGGTATTCCGGGTACAATGGGAAGCGCGGAAAGAGAATTCGAACAGGAGGGAGAGCCATGCGGAAGGTCTATCTCGTCGCTCTGATCGTGGCAGCGGTTATGTACGCGGCGGCAGCGCAAACCACGCCGAGCGCATACCCACCCGGCGCTAAGGAGTTGGCCGGCCGACTGCTGCAGAATCACGCCTATCTCTTGGACCCGGCAGAGCGACAGGAACTCGATGCGCTGAACCGGCTCATGCGCGAAGGGGACGCGGAGGAACGGAACGCTAAGACCGAGGAAGCCAAAGCCCAAGCCGACGCCAAGCGTCGTGATGCCGCACAACGTCTATTTGCTCTGCTCGAGAAATCCGGAGGAACCCTGCGAATGTCCGTCGCGGGCGGCGCGCCGAGCCTTTCCCGCATCGGGCCACTGAACTTTCCCGGCAACGCGGGGGCCATGCTGATGCGCGTGGACACCGGCGCCGGCGACACGCGCTTCTTCGCCCTGGACCGAAACCTGGGTCTCTCCTCGGAATCAGGCCTGATCAACATTGACGTATCGGCCAAGGGCACGACCTGGGTATTGGTCAGCTTCACCAACGCACCTTTCGGCAAGAGCTACCTGCGCGCGGAATTCAAAGCCGACGGCGCATCGCTGGCCAAGCTACCCGTCGAAATCCAGACCCCCGAACTCGGCCGGCTCTCAATGCAAATACTGTCCGGGGAATCCGGCAAGCCGGTGCCCGCCATGGTGCGGCTCGTATGGAAGACGGACGGATTGGACTATCGCCCCAGCAACGCCGTGGACATCTCCCCCGATTTCGAGGGCCAGGGCAACTCCAACAGCCGCCGCAACGCGCAACTCGTCGGACGCCTCCGTGGCGACTACTGGTGCGTACCCGGACCGTTTGACATGCCCGTCCAGCCGGGCGATTGGGACGTGATCATCCGACGCGGCCCGGAACACATCCCGGTGTTCGACTCATTCACGGTCGCGCCCGGCCAATCCGTATCGAAGTCCTATCGCGTCGAGCGCTGGACCGATATGCGGAAGCGCGGCTGGTACTCCGGCGACGACCACGTCCATTTCCGCATCATCAGCGACGAAGACGCCCAACGGCTCATGAACTGGGTCCGCGCCGAGGACATCCACCTCGCCAACGTCGTCAAAATGGGTGACATCAGCCGCACCTACTTCGAACAACGCGGCTTCGGCAAGGACTATCGCGTCGTGATGGACGACGTCACGCTCTCGCCGGGCCAGGAATGCCCGCGCACCCACGGCCAGTTGGGCCACACCCTCTCCATGAACGTCAAGAGCATGGTACGCGACGTGGACAAGTATTATCTGTACGATTGGGTCTTCGATAACGTCCACGCCCAAGGCGGCCTCAGCGGTTACGCCCACGCCCACGCGGATTTCTTCTTTGTCCACCGCGACATGACCATGAACATCCCCAAGAACAAGGTGGATTTCGCCGAGGTGATGCAGTTCAGCACGCTCGGCATGGACCTCGCCTACGAATTCTTTAACCTGGGTTACAAAGTGACGTTGTCGGCCGGCTCGGACGTCCCGTGGGGTGGTACCGTCGGCGAAGAGCGCGTGTTCGCGTATCTCGGCAAGAAGCGGTTCAATGCCGACGCCTGGTTCGAGGCCGTGCGTCTCGGCCACACCTTCGTCACCAACGGCCCCATGGTCGAGTTCCGCGTCGAGCGCGCGCTGCCCGGCGATACGCTGACCGTCGAGCCGCGCCAGCAAGTGCGCGTCCGCGCCCGCGCTTGGGGCCATCCCGGCGGCGCGGCCCCCACGAAACTCGAGATTCTCCGCCACGCCGAGGTCGTCCAACAGGCCGAGGCGGCGGGTGAAGGGCGTGGCGAACTAACGCTGGACAGCGACGTAGACTCCGGCTACGGCTGCTGGCTCGCCGCCCGCGTCCAAGGCGCCGACGGTTCCCAAGCTCACACTACGCCGGTCTACGTCACCTGCGAAGGTTACCGCTTCTGGAAACACGACACCGTGCCCCAACTGATCGAAAAACGCCGTGGCAATCTCGCTGAAATCCGACAGATTGTCGCCGAAGCCCAAGCCGACAAGGCGCAAGGCAAGACCAAAGATGACCGTGCCCGCGACCAACTCGCCATCCAAGGCCCGGCCCTCCTCGAACGCGTCGAAGCCGCCGAACAAATCTACAAAGAACTCGAAGGGACATTCGAGAAAGAGAAAAATATGCGTGCGGGGTAAGAACGCACGAGTTGCGCAAGGTTCCCGAAGGGAACCAATCTGAATAGCCGTAGGTGAGTTCGCCATAGGCGGACTAAACCTACGGTCAAGAATGTGTGTCAACCACCGACCCTGGAAGGGTCTAATCGCTTGAGGAGCTTGCAATTCCGCAGCGACGGAGTCCCTTGTATGACGAGGTTCGGCATTGTACAATCAAATGTACAGTCAGATGGACAGTTCTCTGGATTGTAGACTATGCCAAACATCAAGCCCAGTGAAGACATCCGACCTCTCTCGGAATTTCGCGCCAAGATTGCGGCGGTCGTCGAGCACGTGCAGGAAACGAAACGGCCGGTTATCCTCACGCAGCGTGGCCGAAGTACCGCCGTCCTACTCGACGTGCGGACGTACGAAGACCTGATGGAAGAAATCGAACTCCTCCGCGACGTGCGCGCCGCCGAAGCGGAGATCGCGTCGGGGAAGGGAATTCCTCATCGAAAGGCCAAGGCGCGCGTCTTGGCCCGGTTGGCCCGGTGAGGATCATATGGTCGCCGCGCGCCCTCCAGCGCGTTCAGGAGGCGGCTGATTATATTGCGCGCGACCGCGTCATCTACTGCCGCGATCCCAAGCGTACGATCCTCCTCACGGTGCGGCAAGGGCGGCGTCTCTTTGACGCCGAAGAAATCGAGGGCGAGTAGACTCGTCGGTGATTACGCTGAGAATTGAAACAGTCGGCGCTTGGTAGCCTCTATGTCCTCTGCGTGAGAGATTTCTTGCTGTTCACGCGGAGACGCTGAGTCCGCAGGGAAGAAGATTCGCGGCTGGAACTGCGCTACACGAGACATGCAGAATGCATCCTCTATTGATAGAGTGCGTTTGAAAAGTCGTCGCTCTTGGGTTCCTGGAGGGAACCAATCTGAATAGCCGTAGGTGAGCGAAGCGAAATCTACCGTAAAGGTTCCCTCGCTTAGCGACCCCCCAAAGGGGTCGAACCAACTTCTCAAACGCGCTCGTGAATCGAGGTGGAGGGCGCCGCGATGCAGGGAGTGCGTATCGGTTCAGTTTTGACTTCGTTGGCGTTGGCGATGATTCCTGCTCAGGTTTTCGGAGTCGAAGCCAGCCCCGCCGAAATGTCCTGGTGCGGGCAGTGGGTGGACAGCGTCTTTGGACTTAAACCGCCCGGCGACCGTTCCTACCTGCAAATCGTGTACGAGGACGTTGGCGAAGCCGTCACCCGCGGTCAGAGTTGGCGCGGCGGGCCGTACCGCCTCGGCGACAGAACCTTCAGCCACGGGATCGGGTTCAACTCGACCAAACACATCCGTATCCATTTGGAAAAACCGACCAAACGCTTCACCGCCGTGGTCGGCCTTGAGAACAATGACGACACGCAACGGGGCGCGGCCATCGGCCAAGGCTCCGTCACTTTCCACGTCCTTATCGCTGACAAAGAAGTAGTCGCTGCGCCCGTGATGCGCCTGCGCGATGCGCCCGTCGAGATTGACGTTCCGTTGAACGGGGCCGATGAATTCGAGATTCGAGTCGGCGACGGCGGGGACGGCCGCGGCTGGGACCAGGCCCTCTGGGCCGAAGCCATCGTGCGCCTGCAGGACGGGTCGGTGGTCCGTCTTCAAGATTTACCCTGGTCGGGCCGCGCCGCAACGAATGCCTACGGTTTTGATTTCGTGTTCGACGGAACGCCCGGCGCAACGATGTTGGGAAACTGGGGCCGAAAGGCGTCTGAGGAACTAACCGAGGGCCGTACCCATCGCACGATCATGTATGCCGAACCTAATCAGCACTTGACCGTGCGCGTGGAGATCGAGGTCTTCGAAGATTTCCCCGCCGTAGAATGGGTGGCATATCTGAGCAATCCGAGCCAGGGGGACACCCCCATCATCAGCGACATTCTGGCGTGCGACACGGATTTGGACATTCCCAGCACGGGCGCACCGATTCTGCATTGGTCCAAAGGCGCGGTCGCTTCGTTCGACGACTTTGCCCCGCAGACTAAACGGCTCGATCGGGATACGCCGTTCAGCCTGCAACCGGGCGGCGGGCGCTCGTCCAGCCAAGTCCTGCCCTTCTTCAATCTCGAAGGGGCGGGCACCGGCGTAATCGCGGTCATCGGCTGGTCCGGCGAATGGCGCGCCGCATTTCAAGGAACGAGCGCCGGCGGCGCACTCGTTCAAACGGGCTTGGCGCGTACGCACCTGCGGCTGCGTCCCAACGAAGAAATCCGCACACCGCGCATGCTCCTCCTCTTCTACCAAGGCGACCACTGGCACGGGCAGAATCTGCTGCGCGAGTTCATCCTCGAGCATCATCGCCCGAAGCGAAACGGCGAACCGCTGGTCGCGCCCATCACCAACGGCAATTGGGGCGCCACACGCGCCGAAATTCACCTCGACAACGTCCGCAAGATTATCCGGCACGAATTGCCCATCGAATACTACTGGATTGACGCCGAATGGTTCGGACCACCGGGCGGTTCTTGGCCGGTCAACGTCGGTTTCTGGGAAGTGAAGAAGGATTTGTACCCGGAGGGATTCAAACCGATCAGCGCCCTCCTGCGTCAGTCCGGCCGCGAGTTGCAGTTGTGGTTCGAGCCGGAGCGCGTGTTCAAAGGTACGCCGTGGCACCGCGACCACCACGACTGGCTACTGGACACCGGCGGCGACAGTTGCCTCTGGAACC
>JACQVH010000174.1 GCA_016209895.1 Candidatus Hydrogenedentota bacterium
CCCTTACCGGATGCCGCGATACTCCTACAGAACGAAGCCGGCCAAGCCTTAGGCGGCCACACCGACGAGAACGGCGCCTACGAAGTCCGCGACGTGCTGCCTGGCAACGCGTCGGTCCAGGCAAGTTTGCCGTGGGGCGTTGACCCGACCCAAACCTCGCGGTACTTGAAACAGGAAGTGGTCGTGGAGGGTGGCCAGGTTGCGGTCTTAGACTTCGTCCTCCCACCGAGCGAATCGCCGGGGGATCAGACGCAGAACCCAAAATCGCTGACCTTGAGCAATATCCGACCGTCTCCTTAGTCGCAAACACGCGACGTCTTAATTCGAACGATGCAGAGAGAAATCACGTCGCGGGGGTGATTTGTCTGCCGGCTTTTAACCTTTCCTTCGTAGCCAGAAAGCGCTTTCGTCTGAAATATCCGGCTCTCGTAAAGCGTTCATTGTCAATGGGCTAGAGAAGGTGTGTGGTTGACAGATGGCCTGGATTTCGGTAATCTGAGAAGTGTAATCGAGGATTGCCCGCATCTCTGCTGGAGCGGGGGCTAAGTATGGTGACCGGCTTAGCTTAGCGCTCTGGTGTGTCTGAAAGAATCAAGGTGAACGAACCAATCATGTCGGAAACCAGCGATGCTCTCTTTGTGGCCGAACCGGAACGCGCCCATCTTACTTCGACCGATGTCCTGGACCGCAAATGGATTGACGTAAACATCCCGTGCAAAGCGGCGTGCCCGGTGATGACCGACGTGCCCGGCTACATACAAGCCATTCTCGAGGGCGACTTCGAGACCGCGTACAAGATCAACCGGCGCGATAACGTCTTCCCGCATTCGCTGGGTCGCGTTTGTAACCGGCCCTGCGAACCGGCCTGCCGGCATGGCCGTGAGGGTCTCGGCGAGCCGGTGGCGATCTGCCATCTCAAGCGGGCGAGCGCGGACTTCGGGTACACGCCTCTGGACCTCGAAATTGTCCCGAATGGGAAGAAGGTGTGCGTCGTCGGGGCGGGTCCGGCGGGGCTGACGGCCGCGAACGACCTGGCCATCAAAGGCTATCAAGTAGTCGTACTCGAGCAGTACGACGAGCCGGGCGGCATGTTGCGCTACGGCATCCCTCAGTTCCGCTTGCCTTACGACGTGGTGGCGGCAGACGTGAAGTCCATTACGGACCTCGGCGTGGAAATCCGGTGCAACCAACGGATTGATTCGGAGGCGCAAATTGAACTACTGAAGCGCGAGTACGACGCGGTAATCCTCTCCGGCGGCTGCATGCTGCCGTCTTCCGTCAAGTTGCCGGGCATGGATGCGCACGGATTTTACTGGGGTCTCGATTTCATGATGCAAGCCAATCGAGAACTTTTGAACGACATTAAGTTGAACAAGGTCGTAGTCATCGGCGGCGGCTTTACCGCCGTAGACTGCACGCGCACTTCGTATCGGCTGGGCGCCTCCGAGATCACGCTGGCTTACCGCCGTACCAAGGACAAGATGAGCGCCGGCGAACCGGAAATTGATTGCATGGAAGAGGAAGGCATCGAGATGGAATTCCTGGTGTCGCCGGTCGAAATCCTCGCCAAGGACGGCAAGGTAACCGGTATCCGGCTCGTGCGAAACCGGTTAGAAGAAGGCAAACCGGTGGCGATTCCCGGCTCCGAGTTTGTCATCGAGTGCGACGCCGTCATCATGGCCATCGGCCAGACCAACGAAGACCTCCCGGGCACGAAAGAGGTGCCGGAAGTTAATGAAGTCCCCCAGAAAGACAACTTCTTCCTCGCGGGTGATTTCCGCAACGGGTCGGGCACGGTCATTGAAGCGTGCGCCGACGGCCGGAAGGTGGCCCGCCGCGCGCACCAATACCTGTCCGGCATCAAGGGCTATCAAGACGTGGTGCACATCGAGGAAATCAAGCTCGACCAGTTGCCGCGCACGCGTGAAGATGACTTTATCCCCCTGACGACCATGCCGCACATCCCGGTATCGGAACGCCTCGCGAAGAATCGGGAAGTCGAAACTGGCTACACCCGCGAGTTGGCCCAAAATGAGGCGCGCCGCTGCTACCTCTGCCATTATAATTTCCAGATTGACATAGACCGCTGCATCTATTGCATGGCTTGTATTGACGCGATGCCGGTGGATTGCATCAAGCTGGCTAAGGACATCGACGTCGGAGCCGACGGCTCGCTGCGCTATGTCTCGGCCGCACACTGGGAAGAGGCGCAGGCGATCACCATTGACAATGACAAGTGCATCCGCTGCGGCAACTGCGTACGGGCCTGCCCGGTGGATTGTATCTCGATTTCGAAATATACATTGGAAACGGTGGAAGTTGAGTAACGACGGCGCAGTCGAGTTATCCGGAGAATTGAGCGTAAAGGGGGAGGTAGGGTAATGCGTTACGTCATAGTCGGTACCGGCGCGGCCGGCGCCACGGCCGCGCGTACTATCAAGCGCATGGACCGCGATGGCGAGGTCGTGATTATCGGTGATGAGCGCTTTTTCCCGTACAACCGGTATCTCTTAACCGAATTTCTGTCCGGCGCAGTGAGTGCCGCCGAGCTCTTTCACACGTCCGAGGAATTCTTTGAAGCGATGGACATTCGACTGCGCAAGGGTCAGGCGGTCGAGCGGGTTTATCCGAATGACAAGACCATTCGCTTCGCCCATAACGAAGTCATGTCTTACGACCGCTTGCTAATCGCGACGGGGCGTTCGCCGAGTCTGGGCCCGGTCCTGCGTCCGTACGCCAAGCTGATCCAACGGTACTATACGTTCGAGGATATCCTGCTGATCCAGAAGCGGCTGCCGGAGGTCCGGGAAGTGATTGTGAGCGGCCGCGGACTGAGCGCGCTGGACCTGATTCAGGGCATGTACCGCGTGGGCAAAAAGATTACCTACATAACGCGGGGGCAAGCGATAGATGTCTCGACGGTCGAATCACACTTGATGGGCGACCTGGATTCTGCGCTAGCTGAACGCGAGATCAACTTCGTGCACGACGACCGGATTGTGGCAATCGAATGCGTGGACAACCGGTATCTGGTCAAGACGTTCCAGGGCAAGGAACTCTGGGGTGATCTCGTTTTTGCGTGGGATAACTACACGCCCAACGTAGGCTGCCTGCGAAACACTGGTATCGAAGTAAAGACCGGCATCCTGGTGGATTTGCGCATGCGCAGCTCCGCGCCGGAGGTGTACGCCGCCGGCGATTGCGTGGAAATCTATCACCCGACGCTTAAGAACTACTGGATCAATTTCGGCTGGCCCAATGCCGTGGAGCAAGGCCGCATTGCCGGCAAAAACATGGCCGGCGACAATGAGGAATACCAAATCCATGAAACCACCCTCTTCAACATCCTTGGCAAGCCCCTCGAAGCCCGCTGGTGGGACTAAGGCCAAACGCCGAGACATCAGCGTCCGCTTTTGCGGCATCGCCGGGGATGGCGTCGTCACGTGCGGACGCATCCTGGCCGGCGCCTGTGCCAGCCTCGGCCTCGACCTGATGGTGAACGACATCTTCAGCGCCGAAATCCGCGGTAAAGGCAAGAGCACGACGACGGTGCGCTTCTCGTCGCGCATCGTCCACAGCATGGGCGACGGCGTGGAAGTGCTGGTGGGTCTCGCGGGCAAAGAGTCCATCGAAGAGATCAAAGACGTCCGCCCCGGCGGCTGCGTCATCTATGGTTCCAGCATTCCCGGCGATTTGCCGGAGGACGATAGCCTCGCGGCGCATGTCCCGCCAAACATCCACGGCTTCGGCGTGCCCCTGAGGAAACTGGCCAACCAAGCCACCGGTTCCAACCAGGGCAAGAACATTGTTGCGATGGGCGCGTTATGCTACCTGTACTCGCTGCCCCAGGAAGCTTTCATCGAGCAATTGCGCAAGAACTTCGGGCGGAAATCGAGCCGCGCCCTCGAGGTCAATATTAAGGCTTTCACGCTGGGCTTCGAGTACTGCAAAGAGCACTACCCGCTGAGTTTCGAACTAGAAGTCCTCGACACGCTCGAACCGCGACCGCTCTACACCGGCAATGACGCCCTGGCGCACGGAGCCTTGGATTGGGGCCTGAAGTTCTTCGCCGGATATCCGATCACGCCCGCGACCAAGATCATGGAAATCTGTGCGAAGGAACTGCCCAAGAACGGTGGTTGGACCATCCAAGTCGAGGACGAGATCGCCGCGATTTCCAACGTGATGGGCGCCTTCTTTGCCGGTAAACGCGCGATGACTTCGACCGCCGGTCCCGGCCTGTCGTTGATGAGCGAGATGATCGGCCTCGCGGTCATGGCCGAGATACCGGCCGTGATCGTGGACGTCCAACGGGGCGGTCCGGCCACGGGCATGCCCACCAAGGTCG
Organism: Candidatus Hydrogenedentota bacterium; assembly: GCA_016209895.1. GTDB lineage: Bacteria > Hydrogenedentota > Hydrogenedentia > Hydrogenedentales > SLHB01 > JACQVH01. The sequence continues at coordinate 4,349 of JACQVH010000174.1, forward strand.
AGCAAGGCGACCTGAACATCGCGCTCTACGGCGGGGCCGGCGACTGCCCGCGGGTGGTGATGGCGCCTTCAACCGTACGAGAATGTTATACGGGTATCCAACTGGCCCTCGACTTGGCCGAAAAATACCAGACCCCGGTCATTTTTCTCAGCGACTTGTTTCTTGGCCAGCGTATGGTGACCACGTCCATTCCGAAGCGCGTCGAGCGAGACCGCTGCACGCGCAAGAAGCCTTTCCCCGGCGAACTGGGAACTTATGAACGCTTCAAGATCACCGAAGACGGCGTCTCCCCGCTGCTGATCCCGGGCGAAGAGGGCGGGTTTTATACCATCACTGGGTTGGAACATACGCCGTCGGGGAATCCCAATTTCGAATCCAATGTTCACTCCATGATGACCGAAAAGCGGTACCGCAAAATGAAGGCGATGTGCGTGGATTTGCCCCCAGCGGACGTGTTGGGCGACAAGGACGCCCTGATCGGGATTGTCACCTGGGGTTCCACCCTGGGCAGCGTCGTGGAAGGAATGGAGCTCGCCCGCGAGCAAGGCGTCAAATCGAAAGTGTTGAAGAGTATCATGATTAATCCGCAGCACGAGGATTCCTTCCGCGAGTTTTTCGCTTCCAGCGCGCGGATCATTGTTCCGGAAGTAAATTACGAAGGACAGTATGCCGCCCTGCTGAAGTCCCGCTACGGAATCCAGCCCGTCGAAATGCACATCTCCGCCGTAGACCCGGTCAGTCCGGCCAAGATCGCCAACCGAATTATCGAGGTGCAAGATGAGCTTACTCACTAAACGACACGTCATCGAAGGCCTGCAACGCGCGAAAACAAACAAGGCGCAACAGCACCGCGACGTGTTGCCGACCTGGTGCCCGGGATGCGGTCACTTCACGCCGCTCCAAGGCGTGTACGAGGCCACCGAACGGTTGAACATCCATCCCAAGAATCTGGTGCTGGTGTCCGGCATCGGGTGTTCGGGACGGTTCCCGTTCTTCGTCAAAGGTTTCGGATTCCACTCGCTGCACGGCCGCGGTATTCCGGTGGCTACGGGTATCAAGATCGCCCGGCCGGAACTGACGGTGGTTGTAGCCGGTGGAGATGGAGACGGAGTCGGGATCGGCGGCGGTCATTTCCCGCACGCTGCGCGTAACAACATTGACATCACTTATCTTTTGCTCGACAACAGCATTTACGGCCTGACCAAGGGCCAAGTCTCGCCCACGTCTCCATTCGGGATGATTAGCGCCACCACGCCGTACGGCAACATCGGCTATCCGCTGAATCCGAGCACGCTGGCGCTGACCTACGGCGCCACCTTCGTGGCCCGCGTCTTTTCGCGTGATCGTGATGAATGCACCGAGATGGTGACTCAGGCCATCGCGCACAAAGGCTTTTCCTTTGTGCACGTGCTGTCCCCCTGCGTCGAGTTCAACAAATTCGTCACATACGGAAGTATCCGCGAAACCATCGCGCCCCTGCCGAGTGATTATGTCCCTGACGATCACGTCCATGCCATCCAATACGCCGAAAGCGCCTCCCCCGTCTACCACGGCGTGCTCTTCAAGACGGCTAAACCCACGTACTCCGACCACATGCAGACCGTCTTCGAAAAAATGAAGGGTTCGCCAACAAACTAATTTGGAGTGCGGCGGCCGTGACGCCGCTTTCAATTGGCGCGGAGCGCCTTCCGCGTATTGGCCGGGGCACGATACCAAAAACTGGTCTTTGGGTGTGTAACGCTTCCGCCATAAGTAAAAGCGGCGTCACAGCCGCCGCACTCCACAGCGCTTCGCGCGAGATACTATCTTAGGGAGTTCTTTGGCAAACCATCGGTGAGTATCTCTAATTGAAGCCGATGACCGCCATACCCGCCAGGATCAGACACACACCACAGACGCGGCCCACAATTGTGCCGCCGGGGGCGGCCTTTTCGATTAGCACGAAGACGGTAATCGTGGCAATCCATAGCAAATTCATCACGCCGCCGACGAACAGCAGCGCCATGAGAATCCAGCAGCAGCCGAGGCAATAGAGGCCGTGTTCCAACCCCATGCGCACCGCGCCCACGGCGCCCGGTCGCCAACGGCCCATAAAAAACGCGAGTGGCGACCGACAATGCCGCAGGCACGCGTGCTTGAGCGGCGTAAGTTGGAACACACCCGCCGCGATCAGGATGGTCGCTCCCAAGACGGGACTGGTGCTTTCGAGCATCATCGAAAGCAACGCGGCCTGGTGAAGCGCCCACTGCAGGACCGTCGCAATCAGACTGAACCCCGTCCACACCAGCAGGTAGCCCGATAGAAAAACGCCGGCCGGCACGTAAGGCTGTTGCTGTTCCCGCTGACGACGCGAATGGGCGGCGAATACCAACACCATCGGCGACGCCGTGGGAATCATCATCCCGATCATCATGACGGTCCACATCAGGAACATCATGAGCGCGTCCGACCGTGTCCAGGGCAAGTTACAAGGCGCGTTCAGGTCCATACTCATGTCGAGCGACATCGCGCGCATGTCCTGCGCCATCTTGACGAGATACGCCCACGACAGCGCGGTGGTAGCGGCGAGGCCGGTCAGGACGACCAGGCGGTCGCGCTTGAGCAGCGTCTCCAATGCGGTCTGCGCAGCCATCGCCGGAGCGCGGGACTCAGTGCACGACGCCTTTGTTGGTCATATGATAGACCGTGAAGTGGCTATGGGTGCCATTCAGGTCCAAGGCCACCGCGCCGGTGGCTTTCGTGATGCCCGTGCCGACTTCGGCTTCGTCGTACTCGAAGCCCTCCGGCACTTTGATGAGCACCCGGTGCGGCAGGTCTGTAACCGGGTTGAGTATGGGATTCCCGGAGGCTTCCACCAGCCCCTTGATGGTCACTTTTGCCGTGCGCGCGTGCACGTCGCACGCAAAGTCAATCGGCAGGAACAGCGGGTCGTGCACCTTGTTCAAGGTGGCGCTGAACACCTGGAATATCGTCGCGCCCGGCTCGGTGTGCTCGCCTTTCACGATGGATATGACCGCGTGTCGCTGCGCTTCGTTTGCCTCCTGGTCAACGATCACCTGGGCCTCCCCGTTGCCCTCGTGGATCGGCCCCGGCCAACGCAGTGTGCACGCCCAACGAATGCCGTCGAGAGGCGCGCCGTCGAAATGACCCTTGTCAATTCGCATCGCTACAAAGGCACAGCAAAAGCCGTGCGTCGGCAAGGCGTTGAACTGACAAGGGCACCCCCAGTCGCAATTACAGTTCGAAAATGAGGGCCCTTGAATGCTCCACTCCATTGATCCCATGATGTCGTCCTCCGGTGGAAGCTCAGGCAACCGAGCGCAAATTCCACAGTTCACGAGAGTCGAGCGAGGTGCGTTTGCGTCTTGCCACCTGCTCGTTATAACCATGGTTGGCGACATGCATATTCCGGCTTAAGTGGCCAGAACTTGAGGCGAGTTACTCGCCGACCAATTGTTCCAGGTCTTCCCGCGAGACAGTGAATAGGTCCATGTCTTTAGTTACGGCGCCGAGGCTGACCAGGCATTCGGTGAAGAGTTCGCGGGTGCGCTGTTCGAGTTCCTGCGAGCCGAGGTTGGTCATTACCTTGATGATATGCTGGCCTTTCTTGACGTGGGTGCGTTCGTCGGAGCGGATGAAATCGGCGATATGCGCGAGCAGCGCGTCGTTTTCTTCGCGCGCCTTGTCAATGAGACTGTTAATCGTCTTGAGCACTCCGACCTCGCCGAAGAGGTTGATTTCGGCCATGGCGTAGGCGGGTTCCATCGGTCCGCGGCAGGTCGAGCCGGTCAGGCGGTTGGGCATTTCGAACGGGTCATAGCCCTCGGCCAGCAGCGAGCGATGCCCGATTTCCGTGTGGCGGGCCTCGTCCCACGTGATCCGCGCGAGGTCGTACTCGGCCTGGAAGTCCATGAACCGGATGTCCCACAAGAACGTGCCGAAGGCCTCGATGGCATCCACTTCATCGCGCTGGGTGCGGATGAAACGCAGGCGAAGATTCTCGTAAGAATCTTTGGGGAACCGTTCCTGACCGTCGCCGACGTCGTAATCGCCGGTATGCTTGAAGGTCGCGAAGCGCGAATCGCGGACGGGTACGGTGCCACGCACATAGGGCGTATCCTCGCTCCGGAGCTTCGGGGCTTCGGTGCGCGGACCGGCGCCGGTCACGCCGCCGATACTTCCCAGCACGCGTTGCAAGTGCCAGCGCCACGCCGCCAGCCGGCTCTCGTCTACGCCGCCTTCAATGTACGCGCTGATGGCGGCATCGGCCCAAGCCAACATCGGCTCATAATCCACGAGAATCTTTCTCAAAGCGCGTCCCGTCGGCGCATCCGTCACGGGGCAGGTATCGTCAATATGGTGCCGGTATGCCGTTGCCAGCGCGCGCCCGGCAACTTGGTGGACACCCACGAGAAGTTCCGGCGCGTCCGCTGCCGACAGCATTTCCTCGATGAACCGGTCAATCTCCGCGTCGCGATACCCGTCAATGATCTTCAGGCTTTGCTCCTGTTCATTCAGTCGCTCTCGCAATGTCCGCGCCGCGTCCCCGTGATAGAAGATGTGGCGTCCGGTTTCGAGCTTGACCTCGAACTCCGGGATGGCGAGCGTCCAGGAACCCAGCCCGTGGGACAAGCGCCGCTCGAAATAAAAGAACCGCAGCAAACGACGCGCGTTCTCTTTCACCGTGAATTTTCCGCCCATGTGGCGCGGGTCGCGCGGGAACCGGAACGGGAAGGCCCGTTTTCGTTCCTCGGCCCCCTGGCGCGATTCCGGCCAAGAGACTACCGGGTAACGGGTTGCGGGTAGTGGAGAAGTGTTGTCGGGATGGCCATTGCCGGACATGACATCGCTCCTTAAACGGACCAGGGATTTCTGGTGTGGACGTGTGAATTTCGTATACTTAACGATCAGAGGCGCTGGGTTATTTCACAGTTCAGGAGAGCATACTATGTTGTGTCGAATCTCAACGATCCCTTTGCGGGCAGTGTGCTCGCTGATGCTGGCTCTTTGCGTGGTCTCCGCCTTCGGGGCCGAGACCTCAACTACGTCTGCCCTGAAAGCCGGCGCCGCCAAGCGTAGTATCGTCCCGCCATTTCCAACGCGCATGGGTGGATTCTACGATCGATTGGCCAACTTCACTGGGGTGAAATCCCCCGTCTACGCCCGGGCGCTGGTTTGTGATAACGGGACCACTTCCATTGCCGTGGTAACTACCGATCTGATTCAGGTTTCCTGGAACTTGGTGGAAGCTTGCCGAGCGGAGATAACCGCCCAAACGAAGATACCTTCCGACCACGTCCTAATCTGCGCCGCGCATAACCACTCCGCGCCGACCGGGTTTCAAAAGTACTCGGCGTACGGCGCCGCGTTCGATAAAGGGCTTTTCGACTTCCTGCGACAGGAGATCGTGGCGGCCGTGGTCGAGGCCCATGGGCGCCTGCGCCCGGCGCAAATCGGGTTTGCCAGTGGACGCCTGGACGCGATCACGCGCAACCGCCAACAAGACAACACCACGGTGATTGACCCGGAGGTCGGCGTGCTGAAAGTGCAGGAAGAGGACTCACGCAACTTGATTGCAGTCCTCTTCAATTTCACGGGCCACCCGGTGATCTTGGGCAGCGACAATCTGGAAGTCTGCGGCGAATATCCCGGCATGGCGGCGCAAACGGTGGAAGACGTCCTGGGCGGCGTGGCGCTGTTTACGCAGGGCGCATGCGGCGACGTGACCATGCTGCGCAGTGGTCCGCCCTTCCTCGAGGTGCAGCGGCTGGGCCGTGTCTTGGCCGCCGAGGTGATCGAGACCTGTGAGATGACGGCCACTAAGCCCGACGCCACCTTGGCGTCAGTGTACAAGCCGGTGCAGGTCAACTCGAGGGATTTGCCAAGCGTCAAAAAGGCTTCGGAGACTCTGAAAGCAGCGCGGAAGGCCGTCGTTGACGGAAAGTCGGCGGGCATCTCTCAACGGGAGTTGCGCCAACTCGAACGCGTTGCCGATTCCGCGGAATGGACCCTCAATCTGACAAAATTCGCGCACGCGCACTGCGAAGCCTACCGCGCGGCCCGGAATGCTTCGATACATGTCGTGCGGATCGGTCCCCTCATTCTCGTGGGCATTCCCGGAGAACTGTTTGTCGAATACGGTCTCGAGATCAAACAACGAATACGATTAACCACCGGCCATCCCGCGATTATCGCCGGATATGCGAACGACTACATCGGCTACATCGTCACCCCGAGGGCCATCCATACCGGTGGTTACGAGCAAGCCGTGGCCCGCGTAGACGAAAACGCCGGCCGCGCCCTGGTGGATACCGCCGTGAGAATTATTGAACGATTGGTGCAATGAAATGCGCTCCACGCCCTCTCGTGAACCACTGGATGAGGCGAAGTATGCTATGCCCGCGCCTCGGCAAGGTCGCGTGGGTGGGACAACAGGTAGTCCCGAACTTCCAGACTCATCCGATCTAATTCTGCGATAAAGCCGCCAACGGCTTTCCGGTAATTCTCCGGACTGGCCTTGGTTCTCCGCAAGTGCTCGATCTGTTTCTGGAAGTGCTCGATCCTCTCCAATGTAACCTTGTACTCTTGTTCATTTCCTATCATAATCTACAACCTCGACAATTCCACTGGAGGGCGTGCTTCGCTTCAGTTTCTTCGGGGCGTAGCGAACAAGCTTATGGCCGCAGGTCTTCTGCCGCTCTTGGAAGTCTCGGCAGATCGCATCCAAGTCGTACCCGAATTTACGTGCGTGATCGTCACGTGCTTTTCGTATTTCCTCAACAATGGGGTCCTTCATGACGACTCTCCCAAGATCGCTCCAAGTTTTAGCCTTCAGCCTTTTGCCTTCAGCCTTCGGTCTTCAGCCTGACCTCGGCGTAGGACATGGTGTTGTCCGACGTGCTGGTCCCCAGGATGTCAAGAGTGTTCGAAGGGCGGTTGCCGGCGCGTACCGTGGCCAGGCAGAAGTTCGAGAACGGCGCACGCAGCGGAATCGGCACAGGTTTCTCGCTAACGGCGGGGTAAACTTGCATGAGAACATTACTCGGCGAGGGGCCTCCCAAGTAGATCACTGCCCACACGTTCCCCTTGGGCGCGACATGGAAACGGGCCGTGCCCGGCTCGACGGATGCCGACCCTTCGATTAGCACGCGCCGCTCGATGATCTTTCCGTCCCGGACGACCGCGAGATACAGTGAGCTAATCGTGGACTTGCCGGGGAAGAATCGGTCGCGCAACAATTCGGACTGCACCGCGCGTTCGGTGTACATGATGTAGGCGTCGCCGTTCGGGGCGATCCACAGATCCTGGTTGGTGATGTAGCCGCCGGTCGCGTCCACGTTCGCGATTTCAATCGGCGGGGCAAAGTCTTGCGTCATGAGGTCCGGCGTCCACGTGAAGTACAGGATGCGGAACACGTAGTCCCACTCGCGTTGCGTCTGCTCGAATTTGTATTTACGCCACTCCTCGACCGGCTCGACAATGTCGCCGATGGCCAGGATGTAGCCGGCACGGTTCTTCAGCGCGACTTGGGGATAACAGGCGCGGATCGGAAATGAGACCGAGCCGTTGCGCAAAGTTAGTGCCCCGCGGGTCAGCAGGCACCAGTGTTGTATGCTGGTCTTCGCATCAATGTTCAGCATAAGCAGTTCGCCCCGATTCCGGTCGGCCGCAAAACCCCGGTAGGAATGATCGGTGAACGTGGGTTGACTACCCCAGTACGGCATCAGTTTGATCCAAGCAAACGGGGGTGAACTGACGTCAAAAAAGAGGAGATGCGGCTCGCACCGGCCGTAGTGCGTGCCGGGCGGCATTTGAGAATCGTTGACGTAAAGGAAAAGGCGATTATCGGAGACTGTCGCCAAGCTGCACGGCTCCCGCTGGCGATACTCCTTCGCCTCCGATACCATTCGCCAACCGTCCTTGTGCCGTTCCAGCAGCCGCCACCGCGTGTTACTCAGCGGCGGAACTCCCTCACCGGTCTCCATCGCACTGACAAAGACACGCTCGCCCAGCCGCGCAATCGAAGTGCATCCAAAACTCCACAGCGGGCCCGAGCCATTATTCGGGTTGACGAAACTGTAAACGTCTTCTTCGCTCACGACCGAAACGTTGCCGAGGTTATCTTCGCTACCGAACAAGAACGCACCCAGAAACAAACAACTTGTGAACATCGTGTAACATACCCCTGAATTCGTAGCTGAACTCGGTTATACTCTGTCCGTGCAATGTGGCGTCAAGGAGTCTATGGAACTTCCACTGATACAAGCACTCACTCCTCTTGGGACTACCGTGCATTGTACGCAGTCGCACTGGGATTTCATAGTTACCGAAAAACATTCTCTTCTTGCAAGGCAGGAACAAAACGTGGAACAAACCTTACGCGAACCGGATATCATCCGTCGGAGCAAGAGAGACCCTGACGTGTTCCTTTTTTATCGAGGCGGGCCACGCCGCTGGTTGTGCGCAGTGGCACGCTGCGCCCAAAATCAAGGATTCCTCATAACCGCTTACCCTACAGACGCCATTAAGGCCGGAGAAACCGTATGGACAAAATCAAAGTGATTCATGACCGCGTGGGCCAGACCCTGACCGTCTGGGGCTTCGTCTCCAACGATCCCAGCATCTACATGCGCCCCACCATCTCCGTAAGCTCCGCCCACGGGGAGGGTGACCCGGTTATCGCCCTGTACGTGCCTGAGTACCCCTGCGATGGCTCCGAACCTACCGACCCCCCCATCACCGAGCCATACCCGTACCCATACCTGGGAATAGACCTGCTGCCTGGGGAAATCGCAGCCATCGGCGACCTGGTGAAAGAGGACGACGCACTCTACCTTGAGACCCCTTCCGGCCGTATCCTTCTCAATGGCGACGTCACCGTACCTTGGGACACCACATTGCAAAGTGACCCCAGCCTGGATACACCGACGGACGCCGGCGAGGGGACCG
>JACQVH010000012.1 GCA_016209895.1 Candidatus Hydrogenedentota bacterium
CGCGCTATCAGTGTACCCATAACCGCTATTTTCCCGTTCTTGACGATCTCGTCGCGGCCGTTTGGAAGCATTTCAACCTATGGACCAGGCCCAACGATACCTTGAGAAGATTATGCGCAATTATTTAAGACGCCGTGTATAATTCCGACCAAGTTCGCAGTTCCCCATCAATAAGCCGGTCAACTCGTAGCCGGCGCACTTTCGTCATTCTAGACCGTATTTGCTGAATTGACAAGATGTTCCGAAAATACGGATGAATAATCTCTTCGCATTGGACACGTCGTGGGAGTAAGAGATGCTTCGCTGACGCTCAGCATCACAACTGGCAAAGGACTTCTTTGGACTGCGGTAGCTTGCTGCCGCTTTTACTCGCGGCGGAGCTGCTTCATATCCAAACCCACGTGCGTGGTACTGCGCCTGGCCTCTGGCGGAGAAGGCGCTCCGCGCCGGGGGAAATCCCGCCACGGCGGGACGCACTCCAAATATCGTTTGAATCGCAAGTGTCATGGCGCGAGCGCGATTTCTCCGGCGGCCTCGGGGGCACAGTTCACGGTTACGGCGTCCGCAAGTTGCACGGGGGAGAGGGGCTCCGCGCCTCGCGTATCGCGCAGGTAGGTCTCACTTGCGAGATAAGCGCGGGCGGCCGCCGCGACTTGGTCGGCATGGTTATCGTCGGACAGGGCGAGCACGCTGCCGGCGATTCCAGCACCAGTTAGACATGCTCCCAATGCCCCAGCCTCTAACGCTCGGTCCACCAGGGCATCGAGCACGGGTGTGCTGGCACCATACACTCCGGGGCATTCATAGATGGGCACGACGTCCGCCGCCAGTTTCTCCAATGCCGCGTCGCTCACGTCGAACACATACGGATTGCTATCGCGCCCTATACGTCGGTCGCCGTCGTGGCCGATGGTCATCAGGCGTCCGGCGCCGGCGAAATCGCCTCGTACAATGAAGGACGGAAACAGCCGGGCGCGTTCCGATTCAGCAATTCCGTAAAGAAGCGGTCCGCGCAACGCAATTCGCGCGGGACGCATTTCCATGGGGACAGTCCCGAAATACCGTTCATAGGCCGCGTCCAACTCCATCAACTCATACCGTTTCTTCAATTCAGAAACACTGACTTCTTCCGGCACATTGCGCAGGAGGCGATACAAGGTCGCAACGCCGCCGCACGGCGCGAACGATTCAGCAGTGAGATTTGACAGCCGGTCCGCATCCGCGATGAACGAGTCCGGTAGTCCCATGTCGTGCATTTCCTGCCGCAGAATCTCCATGGCCAGCGAATAGGCGAAACGATTTCGCGTGTACTCGATGAGCTGCGCCCCGCTCAGGCTGCGTTCGGTGAACGAGTTGATGACCAGTACACGAAGTTCCTCTGGAAACGGAATGTATCTCGCCGTCCGGGTATCGAGCTCGCTGGAAAGCAAGGCCACGTTGACAAGCGTGGCACGATCACAAAGCAACATGGCGGTTTGATCGCTCACGCCGCCTCGCGCGCCGGTGAACCATTCCGCGTCTTGCACGGCGAGAATAGTCAAATCCTTCTCGAGCGTCCGGCCCTTACAGCCCAATGCCGCCAGAAATGTCGCGACGCTCAGTGCGGTAGAAGAGCTCAACGCCGCGCCGCGGGGCAGATCGCTTCCGATCACACCTGCGACGCCCGTCAAACGCTCCTGCGGAAAACGATGCTGGGCACTCAGCACCGCGCCCCGAAGAAAATTCCCCCAGTGACCGCGGCGAGCGAAAACGGCATCTTGAATTTCGGGGTGCGTTATGTATTCAAGCCAGGGCCGCGCGAAAGCCGGATGCGCCGTTTCCTCCCACAGATTGAACGAGACTTCCTCGAACTGCGGGTCGGTGTTGACGAACGTGCAAACCCCATTCTCACTGGGCCTGACGGCGATTACGACCTCGCGCTGGTGGGTCATGAGATTGAGATACCCGCCGTGCGTGTCTACGTGCATCCCACGAAGATTGATCCGTCCCGGCGAGCGAAAGATACGCACCGGGCGATCGCCGAATCGTTCCACGAAGAGCGCCAGAATCTGGCGCAAGAGCCTCAACTTTGAAGATAGGACATCTTCGTTCGGCCCATAGATACGTTGCAGCGTGGTCAGAAGCGAAGCGTCGGAATTATCCAGCAGTTGCATCCACTCGTGCGCGCTCGGTTTCGTCCACAAACCACCCCGCGTCATTCGTGCGATTCGTGTAATTCGTGGTTTCCTTCTCTCATTCGTCGTAGCTGGTGCGGATGTTATACTTGCGACTGAGTTCGTGGAGTTCCGCCAGTAACTCCGGGGTCTCGCCTTCCCGGCAAATCTCGCCGATCAAGAAATAGACTTTTCGAAAAGCCCAGTTCCGCGCGATTTCCGCGTCGCCTGTCGCAGCTTTCGTCAGATTGGTTTTGAACACTAACTCCTTCTTGCGGGTTCCGGCTTGGCCCGTAAGGCGCATCGAGAACTCCTTATTCTGAGCGGGATTGAATCGTCCGTAGACGGTTACGGCGCGCCCGCGATAGAAATCCGGGATGTCCTTCGGGAACACTTCCGTCTCATTGATCTGACCGTAGTCCGCTTCCAGATGCACCAGCAGCGGGTCGTTGACTCGTTCGAGGAA
>JACQVH010000167.1 GCA_016209895.1 Candidatus Hydrogenedentota bacterium
GATCGAGGCCGATGTCCTCGCTAAGATTGACCAGTGGGTGCGTGACGGTGGCACGGTCATTTACGCCTACTGGTCTCGGCAGCCCTTCACGACGGTCGAGGACGACGCCACCGTGTTCAGTCGCTGGCTGCGCGGAGATACCGGCAAAGGTCGCGTGATCGTTGTGCGGGATGACCGTGAGCCACCGACCCGTCTGGCGCAGTCCATCGCGGACGCCCTTGTGGCGTTGCCTGGACTCGACCCCTTGACCGTGCGCATGATTCAAACGCAGAAGCCGGACGAGGCTTATGTGAGCGTGTTTCGGAACGGCTCGTTCGCGATTCTGAACTATCGAGAGGACGCGGCGGAAGTAACCGTCCCCGGTTTGCCGCCGCTCCATTTGGCCCCCTATAGCATTGGGATGGTGCCGTAGCCATAAGGCAATTGGCGCCCAAAAGGAGTGACCGTCAGGGAGTGAATCGAATGCGATTTGCCGCGTTGATATACCCCATCCTTGCCTTGGCCGGTGTCGCCGCCGGCGACGTCCGAATTGTGGCCGGGCCGTGGTTGCAGAACGTGACTCCGACGAGTGCGGTCGTCATGTGGGAAACCGATGCGCCCGCGCCATCTATTGTCGAATATGGTCGCTCGGCTACTTTCGGACAACGCGCTTCGTCCGAAAGCCCCGCAAGTATTCATGAAGTCACGTTGACCGGCCTCATGCCCGAGACCAATTATTTCTATCGTGCGGTTTCCGGTGCCGCTACGAGCGAGACCTCAACGTTCCAAACCGCCGTCCGTCCCAACTCGGCGTTCGCTTTCGTGGTGGTCGGCGACAACCGGACACACCCCGAGAACTGGAAACGGATCGCGGACCGCGCCCATGCGGAGCGACCCAACTTTGTACTGAACGTGGGCGACGTAGTCACCGACGGCAACGTCAAAGACCAATGGCTCACCGAATGGATATTGCCCGCCGCGCAACTGATGCGGCGCGTGCCCGTGTACGTGGCCATCGGGAATCACGAAGAGAATTCACATTGGTTTTACGATTATGTTTCCTATCCGAAGCCGGAGAATTACTACTCCTTCGACTTTGGAAACGCGCACTTCGCGATTATTGACAGCAACCAGCCGCTGGGGCCGCGTTCTCCACAATACCAGTGGCTCGATAAGGACCTCGCCCGGACGCGCGCGACCTGGAAATTCGTGGCGCATCACCATCCCCCTTACTCGTCCGACAAAAACGACTACGGTGATACAGAGAAAGAAGAATCGGCCCGCGGCGACGATAATGTCCGAAGCCTCGTACCGTTGTACGAAAAACACCGCGTGGACATTTGTTGGTACGGGCACATTCACTCCTACGAACGGACCTGGCCCCTGCGTCAAGGCGCAATTGACGAGAAGCGGGGCGTGGTCTACATCCAGACGGGCGGCGGTGGAGCTCCCCTCGAAGAGTTTGCCCCGACGCGTTCCTGGTTCACGGCGAAGGTTAACAGCAACTATCAGTACTGCCTCGTGGCCATCCACGGTAAAACTCTGCACATGATGGCCTACGATATAGATGGCCGCTTGTTCGACGTCCTGGAACTGAAGAAATAGATGAGACTTGGAATGAAACGTCTGCTCGCGACACTGACCCTGGTTGTTGGCATCCTTGTGTCCGCATGTCAAACCGCGCCCCTGCACGCGGCCCGAAAGGCTAGTTCTGACCGTTATCTCCGCTTCGTGCGCGATTATGCCGATACGATGCTGGCGCACGGACGTGACCGCTGCGGGAGCATTCAATCTCCCATGTTCGTCAGCGTCCTGGACCGGAATACCCTCGCCATGCCGCAAAACCTGCCGCCGATTGAAGGCATCCGCAAAGGGGACCGCTCGTATCGCGGCGGCAACCCGATGCACGACGAGAATTTCTACTTGCTTCTCCACGACCTTTCGCGAGTGACCGGCGACACGCGCTACGCGTCCGAGGCCGACGCCGCCCTGGGCTGGTTCCTGACCCACGCCCAAAGTCCGGCCACGAACCTCTTCGCGTGGGGCGAACACATCTACTGGGATTTCGAATCCGAAACGATGGGCGGCAACGACATTCACGAATACTACCGGCCCTGGGTCCTGTTCGACGAGAGCTATCGTCTAGCGCCGGAGGCCATGGCGCGTCACGCCCGCGGACTCTGGGAACACCAGATCGCCGACCATGAACATGGGTATTTCAGTCGTCACGCCACGTGGTCCAAGCACGTGACGCACCGTGGCGCGGAATTTCCCCGTCACGCCGGTTTCTACATAGCGCAATGGGCGGAAGCCTACCGGCGTACGCAAGACGCGGTATTCCTGCAAGCGATTGAAACGCTCGTAAATTATTTCGAACGCGTGCGACATCCGGAAACCGGATTGCTACCGTCAGTTAACCCCGAAGGCAAGAACGACGTGATTGCCTGGCCGTTGAGTCAGTTATCGTTGAGCATTGACCTCTGGGACACGGCGGACAAAGTGCCGAGACGACTTGCCGAAGCGTTGCGTGTGTCAGCGCGCAAGAACGATGAATCCTTTCTTCGTGTGCAGTCCGAGGGTCGCTTCGAGAGAAATGGAATCATTGCCGCCAGTCCGTATCAAACCGAGGTTCACGCCTCGACCGGCGGCTGCGACCTGTGGCTCTCCGGCTACGGAAAGACTTCGAACGCCGGCGCAGCCATGATATGCTACGAGCGCTTCCTACAGACCAAGGACACCCAATACCGGTCCATTGTCCTTCAAGTAGCCCAACGATACTTGACGAGTGAACCGGATGCAGCCCTCGAGTTGCACCCCTGCGCCTTCGGCGACGCAATCTACCTCATGATCGCCGCCCACCGCCTCGAACACGATCCACGCTACCTCGAACAAGCCGGCCACTTCGCCGACCAGTCCATAACCGTCTTCTGGGACCACGGACCACTGCCCCGCGCCAGTTCCCGCGTCCAACACTACGAATCCATCACCCGCTCCGACACCCTCGCCCGTTCCTTACTACTCCTCTGGAGCGAACTAACCAAAAAGAACCTAGACCTCCGCTACCTCGACCGCTGACAACAACCCAAAGCCCCGACCCTTCGCCACGCCCACCCACCCCACCTGTCATACTGAGTCCCGCGCCGCGCGGGACGAAGAATCTCACATACCCAACGCCCAGCCCCCCACCTGTCATTCTGAGCGTCAGCGAAGAATCTCGCATTCCACACGACTCAAGCTTTCCGTCATGCCGAGCGGAGTCTCCCCGTCAGGCTGAGCCAGGGCAATCGCATCAAATTACCTTACAAAACCGGCCGGGCTTGTGATCCAAACCACATTTACCCCACCCCAACCCTCCCCGCAAGCGGTGAGGGAGCACGTTAACCTTCCTTCCCAGACTTCCTCCGTTAGGCCTTCCCCCCGCGTGCGGGGGGATTGAGGGGGGTAATGGGTCGCGAACGCAAACA